>CAZJXY010000179.1:0-7177 GCA_964549925.1 uncultured Bdellovibrionales bacterium
TCGAGGAGATCATCGAGCAGAGCTGTTACAACTTACGCGGCGAGCGTAATGGCTTTTGACTCGTACTCCGGAAACATTATTACGGCCGGGTGGACTTTAAAAGCCTTAGCTAGCTGTTCCACCCGCTTTTTACCGATATCGATCTTATCATTTTCCAGGAGACTGAGATTAGTCGCAGTGATTCCAGAAACCTTTGCCAACTTCTCTTGAGTCCAACCTTTAAGTTCTCGTAACATCTTAATAACTTCACCGGTTGTAAGCTGAGTATGGGCATTAGCCGCAACAAACTGGGTACGTGATTTCTGCTTCATAAGTTCTCCTAATATTTATGTGGCGTAATTTCTAAAACCTGAACAGTCACAATATTGCCCAAGACCTTGTAAACTACACGGTATTGGAGGTTTAGTCGTGAGGATCTCTGACCAGCCCTCGAACCTTTGAGACGTTCATCGTTGAACCCAGGAAACTCTCGTAGCTTTTCTGGTCCATGGCGAAAGAAAATACTCTTCCAAAGCTCGTATTTCTTCAGAACTTGAGGAGGCAAGAGTCGGCAGATTCTCCCTATGTTTCTGTGCTCTTGAATACGCCACATTCTACTTATTAAATATAATAAGTGATTATGCTGCTCAGATCAAGTAGTAAATTCTATAGCTTGAAATCAGAATGTAAGTTTTCTGGTAGTACCCCCTCCGCCACAACCTCCGCCGGACCGCTCATATAGACTGTATTTTCTCTCTCGTTCCATTCAATTTTTAACTCTCCGCCGTCCACTATAACAGCGATACCTCCAGCCCCAACCAATCCTTTAAGCCGCGCTGCAACTACACTAGCACACGCTCCTGTGCCGCAGGCCAAGGTAAGTCCAGCACCACGCTCCCAAACACGCATCCTAAGTTTTTTCTTTGAAACGACTTTCACAAACTCGACATTTACGCTTCTCGGAAAAATCCTTCGAACGGCTTGAACAGCCTCGCCCTTTTTTTGAACGTCCGACACAACTTCTCGCCCAAAGATTATCGCGTGTGGATTTCCCATCGAGACAAAAAAAGCCTTAAACCCAGCCACACTGAAATCTCGACCGGGTTTTCCCTTAAAATCCCGAGACGCTAAGGCCGGTTTTCCCATATCTACCCTGACTAAGTTAACTCTAGCTTTAGCCTTCCCGAATATCTCTGTAGTGATCACTCCGGCTTTGGTTTCGATCAATAACTGCCGTTTCCCCGAAATCTTTCGATCAAAGATAAACTTTGCAAGACACCTAATTCCATTTCCGCACATCTCAGGGCGCGACCCATCTCGATCAAAATACGCCATCTTAAAATCAGCGCGCTTTGATGGTTGGAGAAGGATCAATCCATCACTTCCAATTCCAAACTGAGCTGAACAAAGTTTTCTAATTTGCGGCTTGGAGACAGGAAAATGCCGCGCGCGATCGTCGATTACGATAAAGCTATTCCCGCAGCCGTTTAGTTTTGAAAACTCAAAGCGCATAAAACTAGAAGGGGATAAATATTGGAATTATGACCAATAGTAAAAGCATACAGAGAATCGTTAGCGGCAAACCCACACGGAAGTAATCCCGGCTTCTGTATCCGCCAGCGCCCATAACCAATAGATTTACCCTATGGCTAAAGGGAGTAAGAAACGTCATCGATGCGCCGAGAGCTACTCCCATAGCGAAAGTGTGCGGATCCAAATTCAGATTAGAGGACGTATTGATCGCGATTGGAGCAAGTAAGGTCACTGCAATAGAGCTATCCAATGATTGGCTAATAAAGCTACTCAGTATTAGAAACCCGGCGAGGAGCGCATAACTTCCGTACGGTGATACGAACTCAGTTACATACCTAGCAATCAAAGCCGCCCCTCCCGAATGCTCGATTGCAGTGCCAATAGGAATTAGGGAGGCCATTAGGAATACGATCCTCCAATCTACAGCTTTATAAGCCTCCTCCATCGAAACTACCTTAGTTACCACTAAAAGTATGGCCGCAGTCAGTGCTGCTACGTGAACCGGTTGATACCCAGTGGCAACCATAGCTACGAATATGAGGAAGCTTAAAATAGTAAGTGGCGCCTTTTCTGGTCTGATCGGGGAATGCTTTACCTCCGTGAGCAAAACGAAGTTGGGGTCATCGCTAAGTTTTTGAATTTGGCTTCGTGAGCCTAGAAGGAGTAGGGCATCTCCGAATTTCAAGCTAAGCTCTCTTAGGCGCGAGCGATGCGGCTCACCATCTCTCCAAATAGCTAAAACTTGAAGTCCGTACTTTTCCCGGAAATTAAGATCAATTAAGCTTTTTCCGATTAGCTCACTACGGGGAGAAAGCGAAGCTTCCGCCACCCCAACTTCTTCAGATTCAAGAGCTGCAGAGGGGATATCGGTACTAAGCTCCATATCTTTAAATTGTAGAAGTTGAACAACTTGATTAGGATCCCCGCTTAGAAGTAATTCGTCATTGGCACAAATCTCCTGCTCTCTCTCAATTGCCGGAATTAAAGAGTGATTTCGCACTACCCCGACCACGGTAAGGCCAGTCGCTCTGCCAAGGTGTAAGTCTCGAATCTTTTGACCGCAAAAGGAAGATTCCTTTGGAACCGAAACGAGCAACAGATGTTCATGCACGCGCCTCAGATCAATCGTCTCTTCTCTGAGTAGAGCGAGGTCTTTTTGACTTGCCAAAAGTTCAATCTGCAGTTGTGGACCTAAAACTTCTAATCGATCACCGCAGCGGAAGCGGTGAGAGAAGAGATTACGATGAAAGACTGCTCCGTTTTGGGTGATCTGTAGTACAATTACCCCAAACTTGGTGCGAAACTCTGCCTGCTCTAGAGTTTTTCCGATTAGGGCCGAACCTTCAGGAATAGTGAGCACCGCATTTCCAAGTCCGCGCGAAATGTCGGATAGATCTTGGAATGACAAATTCTGAATCGGTAAATTTTGAAGCTCGAGTTGGTGCTGCAAATCGGCGTATTTCCCACGAACGATTAGGACGTCATTGGCAAGCAGCGGGGTGTTTGCGTTGGGGGCATAGATTCTCTTGTCTCCGCGGCTAATCGCCACTACACCAATTTTGAGAGTCGCACCGATCTGTAACGCCCCTAATGTCTTTCCGGCGAGATCTGATTTAGGCGGAATTCGGACTGAAAATAGGCGCTCCCGTAATTTGTAAATCTCTGACACCGTTGCGGATCTCCCCGCTGCTCCGGCTGATTCCTTATTGGGGAGGAGTTTTCGGCTAAATGGAACCATAAACAGCGCACCGACGGCGACAAGTGAGAGCCCAAGCGGAGTAAAATCAAAAAGTTTAAATCCTGCCAATCCGTGCTCGTGTAGCAATTCGGTGATAAGGATGTTAGGACCGGTTCCCATCAGTGTTACGGTACCGCCTAAAATTACTCCGAAAGCGAGAGGGATAAAGAGCCGAGAGGGTGAGATCCCTGTGCGCCGAGATATGCTAGAAACCGCGGGCATTAGAATTACCGCCACGGTTACGTTGCTCATAAATGCCGAGATTGCTGCGGCGATTAAAATAATCGCTGAGATATTTGCAGCCTCACCGTTTCCGACAACTCGATTTATACTCTTACTTATTACCCCGGGAATTCCGGTATTAACGAATGCTACGCCGACAAAATAAGTGACGATTAGCGTAATCACTGCACCCGAAGAAAACCCCTCAAACGCACGCTCTGAATCGATATACCCGGTTAAAACCAAGACCAGTAGCCCGGACAACGCAACTAGATCATAGGGCAGCTTTTGGGTGAGAAAGAGAAAAATCATCACCGCAAGCACACTAAAAAGAAATCCGATTTCCGGGGTCATAGGATGGCTTCTAGCACCTAGGGCTTATCTGAAGCAATTGTAAGGATTGCGTATTTTTGCGGTTAGGCTGTAATATTCCGGCCGTATGCGAAAACCAGTTACCCTTCTTATCTTGGTCCTGTTTCTTGTAGTATCTTGCGGCAATCCTCCTAAACCCACACCAATACTTCCTAGTGCCACGCCTGAGTTAATTGAAAAGGGAAAGTATTTAGTAAAGACGTTGGCCGCTTGTGGATTTTGTCACGGGGAGACGGCCGATCCAAGTGCCGCACTTTCTGGCGGCCGAGTAGTTTGGGATAACTACGGCGAAGTACAAGCTCCCAATATCACCACATCAATGGACGGCATCGGTTCCTTTTCGACTCAGCAAGTAATTGCGGCGATTCGAGCCTCGGTCGCTCCAGGAGATCGAAAGCTCTCTCCTTATTCGCATCGTGGCTACGAATGGCTCTCTGATCAAGACGCGGTAGCGATAACGGGCTATCTACAAACTTTACCAGGGGTGAATAAGCAGGTTCAAAAGCGCGATCTTGGATTTATGTCGCGAAACACTACCGGGCTATTCGAAAAAAGAATGGCAGAAGTCCCTCCTTTTGTTCCGCCGATCCCTAGGGCGCATGAGGTAGCATTCGGTAAATATCTGGTAGATAACGTGGCGCGCTGCGGTACGTGTCACCACACCCAACCTACGCTACTAAGCGAAGGAAAGTATCTGGGCGGCTCGAATGAAGTCACTATTGCCGGAAAGACAAAACTTGCTCCAAACATTACCGGATCGGAAGTTTATGGCCTTGGGAAATGGCAAGAAACTGAAATCGTAAGATACTTACGCACCGGGATCTCCCCCGATAAGCGCCGTAGCGACCCGGACTTTTGTCCGATAAAGTTTTATGCAAAAGCGACGGACGCAGATTTATTGGCAATAGCTAGGTTTTTAAAGACGGTTGCGTTCGAATAACCGCTCACGGGTATTCAATTATTTTTTATGAGGCCACGATTTTGCTGGACAATTGTTATCGGTGCATGTTGGACTAAATCGATCTGTTCAACTTTGCGGCCAGCAAAATCGCGCCTTGACTATTTCAAACTCTATATGCCCGTGAGCGGTTTCTACCAATGATAATCTTAGGAATCGAGACAAGCTGTGATGAGACAGCTGTAGCTCTGCTTTCGTGTACCCCTAGAGTTGAAATTTTGGCTGAGGAGATATCCTCTCAAGTATCTTTACACCAAGCGTACGGCGGCGTTGTTCCGGAACTTGCAAGCAGGGAACATCTTAAGAATCTAAATCTAATTCTTGATACCGTGGTAAGGCGTGCCAGCCTAAAATTAGATCAGATCTCAAAAATTGCAGTAACCGTTGGGCCCGGGCTTAAAGGATGCCTACTGATCGGAGCTGAATTTGCAAAGGGGCTTGCACTCTCTTTAGGGAAGCCGGTCTCAGGGGCAAACCACATCGAAGGCCATTTACTTGCCCCGATGCTTGATAATCCAGAGCTTTCCCCACCATATCTTGCGTTGATCGTATCGGGCGGGCATACCGAGATCGTGCTGGTGCATCGGATCGGGCGGTATGAGATCTTAAGCCGAACGATTGATGACGCTGCCGGTGAGGCCTTTGACAAATCGGCTGCCTTGCTTGGGTTCCCATATCCAGGGGGGCCAAAGCTTGCCGCGCTAGCGGATACCGTTTTAACCTCACGATTCGCCCTTCCAAAAATCTCTCGAGAGATTTCAGACTTTAGCTTCTCTGGGTTAAAGACTGCGGTTTCTCTCTTGGTAAAAAAGCATAAAGCTGAACTAGATAATTCTCCCGAGCTTAGAGCTGAGCTCTCATTTACCGTCCAGAGTTCAATAGTTGAGAGCTTGATCCACAAATTGGAGAAGGCTGTAAAGCAGACCGGCCTTAATAAAGTTGCCATCTCGGGCGGTGTTGCAGCCAATCGATTTCTAAGAGCAAAAGTGAGAGAGATGGACGGGGTTAAGCCTTATTTCCCGACGGAAGTTCATTCGACTGATAACGCGGCTATGATTGCTTATGCATCGATCCGCAGAGAGCAGGCTAAAGCTGGGGTACTTCCACTGACCATACATCCGCGCTGGCCGGTAGAGGATCTTTAGGTGAAGGTAAAAGATCAGTTAAAGCAGCTAAACGTAAGGCCTAGCAAAGGCCGCGGGCAAAACTTCATCATTGATCCGAACTTAATTCAAAAGATTGTGAAGTTCGGAGATCCGAAAAGCGGGGATAGTATAATTGAAATCGGACCGGGACTTGGAGCTCTGACAGAGGCGTTAGTGCCATTCGGAAATCTTACCTTGATTGAGCTGCAAGAGGAATTAGCGCAAAAACTGACGCTTAAGTACCCAGAGCTAAAAGTTATCTGCCAAGATGTGCGTTCAGTCGATTTTTCAACCCTCGGGTCCGACTTAATAGTGTTCGGGAATCTTCCTTATTCTCTTTCCACAGAGATCGTTTTCCATCTGGTTCAAAATCGCGCTTCGATTAGACGTGCGGTCTTGATGCTGCAGAGAGAATTCGTTGAGCGAATGTGTGCTGCACCAGGTGGAAAAGAATACGGAGCTCTCTCGGTAAATCTCCAGATCTGGGTTGATCTTAAACGAGGTGATGTAATTTCCGGAAACTCCTTTCATCCCAGAGCTAACGTTGAATCTAGGCTAGTCGAACTTAAATTTTTAAAATCACCCAAGTACCCAGTCGAAGATCCCAAATGGTTTAGGCGCGTAGTGCAAGGTGCGTTTTCGCAAAGACGAAAGAAATTGGTAAATAGCCTAAAGAGCACGGGGGTATTCTCAGGAGCTGATCTCGAAGCGAAACTTAGGGAACTTGAAATTGATCCCGGGAGAAGAGCGGAAACCTTGAGTATTGAGGAGTTTGCGAGAATGGCCGAAGGATTAAAGACACTTCTGCCATTTCCCGGAGTATGTAGCTGATGTAAGCTCAACTTATGGGCCTCTCGCAAAATCAAGCACTTAAATCTCTTTTTGCAAAAACCTTCGCTGAAGAGTGTGAGCAGGTAAGCTTCATTCGAGCGCATGCATCTCCTCGAAAGATTTTTAGATTGAGCTCCAAATCAAGATCGGTGGTGGGCGTCCTGCATCATGACAAGAATGAGAATGCAGCCTTTGTCGGCTTTGCTAAGCACTTCGCTGCTCTTGGCCTTCCAGTTCCAAAAATTTTTGGTGTGGATGAAGCGGCCGATTGCTACCTTACGGAAGACCTCGGAGATAAGACCCTCTACGACCTAATTGTCGAGTCGAGGGAGAAAAATCAAGCATTATCAAAAGAAGTTCTGGGGCTATATAATAGCGCAATTAAACAGTTGATAAAAT
>CAZJXY010000180.1:0-7157 GCA_964549925.1 uncultured Bdellovibrionales bacterium
CGCCCCTCGTTAAGCCCCTTTTTTAAGACGGAAGTATATTCCTCGCCCAAAACCTGGACTGATTCAATTACGATCGCACAGGCCTCTTCGTAAGGAATGTTGGTCGAGATGTCTGCTACCAAAGGGACATGCGTATCGTAATGGGCAAAATCATCTAACTTTAAGACTTTGCCACGCAGCTTGTAGTATCTATATAGCGGCCCCAGATTCGCGCGGACAGCTTCAATCAGGTTATCATAGACAGATGGCGACACTTCGTCTGGAAAAAGCGCCGCTGCTCTCGCCGAATCATATTTTCTAGCGCGCGCGAGATAGATATCCTTTTTGACCGATCCTGCATAAATTGCTGCAATTGTATTTTTGTGCTGGTCAAACACCGAGTAGTACTGCTCGTACGCTTGCTTTCTGATTTCACGACGTGCATCTTTTAAAAACACAATTAAAGAGGAATGACTGAGCGGACGCTCCTCGCCATCAACCTTCATTGTTCCGAAATTCAAGTCGGCGTTGTTTAATTGATTGAAGACCTGACCGGTATTTGAAAAGACCTCGGTTCCTGAAGCAAGCAACTTCTCTTCTGCGTTGCTTAAGGTATGCGGCTTATACCGTACCGCTTCTTTAAGATACCTTCTGTACTCTGATAGCTCAGCGCTCTCTAAAAAGTTCTGAAACCGTTTATCGTCAATCGAGAGTAACTCAGGGGTAAAAAAGCTAGAAGCCGAGGCTAATCTGCCATACAGATTCATCGATTGATCGAGATAACCTTGATTTACAGAATTTGCAGTATCAGTGACACTTAGCAAACTCGAGTAACAATAAACCTTCTCCATCAAGCGGAAGGTCTCAAGATGAAACTGCACCGCCATTTTTAAAGTGGTCGAGCTCTCCCCAAGCTTTCCCTCAAAAGCCTTATAATCGGCGATCTTGGTCTCAAGCAACGCATAATCCTTTCTCCATTCAGAGATTGATCGATAGAGTGGATTAAGATCCCAGCGATCGCTCTCAGGAACTCTCTCACGTAGTGGTATTTCCATATGACAAATTCTAAGCGAGCAAAATAATGGCGGAGCCATTTTTTGCCGCGGAAAACAAGTACTCAGGCACGAAAATTTGTCAAAACCGATTAGGTTTTGACCATGTTGTTCAAGAAAAAATCTCCGTGCCTGAGTGTACTAAAAAGTCAAAACTTTCGAAAGCCTGCACCTCACACGCTAACTGAAAACTCTCTCAGAACTTGATTTAATGAAGTTTTTTTATCAGTTGATTCGGTTCGCTGACCGATAATCAAGGCGCAGCTTACGCCGAATTCCCCGGCTGGAAATTTTTTGGGGATACTCCCGGGGATCACGACACTTCGCGCCGGAACCATTCCCTTGTAGATTTTTGCTTCGCTGCCGGTCACATCAACAATCTGTGTTGATGCTGTGATAGTAACATTAGCTCCAATTACCGCTTCCTGTTCGATCAAAACTCCCTCCACCAGAATACAACGTGAACCTATAAACGCGCCGTCTTCCACAATCACCGGACGAGCCGAAGGTGGCTCTAACACTCCGCCGATCCCCACGCCGCCGCTAAGGTGCACGTTTTGTCCGATCTGCGCACAAGACCCGACCGTCGCCCAAGTATCGACCATCGTTCCCGCACCAACATATGCGCCGATATTTACATAGGAGGGCATCATCACAACGCCGCGTTCTAGAAAACTTCCAAAGCGGGCTACCCCCGGGGGCACAACTCGCACCCCCAGCTCTTCATAGTTTGTCTTTAACGGGATTTTATCATGATACTCGAACGGTCCAACTTCTGTTTTGGTCATCCGAGCTGTCGAAAAAAACATTAGGATCGCTTCTTTGATCCACTGATTTACCACCCACTCTCCGCTCTTTTTTTCGGAAACACGTATCTCCCCTCGATCCAGGGCTATAATTGTTTCTTTCACCGCATTTTTATAGAGCTCATCTTTTAGGAGCTCACGATTATTAAAGGCGCTTTGAATTAAGGAGCTAATTTCTGGTCTCATGGGTATGTAAACTAGTACAAAAAGTGGTAATCATGCTAGAAAATATACCGAAATGTACTCACTTCTTTATCTTCTTCCAAAAAACTTAATCAGCCTGATTTTGGGGTGGCTTGCCAACATCCCTCTACCTACCCCTTTGGCTGAATTTACCACATCACTTTTTGCCAAGGCGTATAAAATCGATCTAACTGAAGCAATTGAGAAGCGATTCGAGTGTATCGGAAAGCTCTTTGTACGCGATCTCCACCCGAGCTCTCGCCCGATTGGAGCAGAGCCGGTCTCACCTGTTGATGGGACGTTGCGCTACTATGGACCCATCATGGATGGAAAACTTGAGCAGATAAAGGGCCAGCTTTACTCGGTCAGAGATTTTCTCGGTTCGAGTGAGTGTGCGGAAAAGTTCGATAACGGCTACTACTTCAATTTTTACCTCTCCCCGCCTGATTACCACCAAATTCATTCTCCCGTCAGTGGGGAAATATCAAAGGTAATTCACATCCCCGGCAAACTTTGGCCGGTAAATGACTGGTCGATAAATAGCATTCCAAATCTCTTCTGTGTCAATGAGAGAGTTGTTAACATGATCGAAACCGCCAGCGGTCTGGCGGCAGTCGTCATGGTCGGAGCGACCAATGTGGGGAGTATTAGGTTAGCTTTCGCCCCTGATTTTAGATCCAACAGGCCATTCGCTTATAGGACCCCAAAGGAGCTTAAATTATCCCGTATCAAGATCACGGCAGGTGAGAAGCTTGGAACTTTCATGTTAGGTTCAAGTGTAGTAGTGCTGTTTGAGAAACCGCCTGGAAAGCCGTCTGGTCTTACAATCGGCTCCAAAGTTAAGGTTGGAGTTAGCCTATGAGTGAAACTACTAAAGAACCTCTCTCGGACATTCCCAGGGATAAGTTGGAGCTATTACTGAAGCTTCCTTTGCTGCTCAACTCCTCCTTGGATACGCGGCAAGTCGTGACTGTCGCGATTCAACACCTTAAGCTGGTTTCGCAGTCTGAAGCGGCCACTGTTTTTTTGCTAAATGACGCCGGGACAGAGCTTCTTTTCTGGGCAATTCAGGGCTCGGAAGCTCAGAAGCTAAAAGACCTTAAGATACCTGCAGATAAGGGCGTTGTGGGTTGGGTGCTTAGGGAACAAAAGAGTGTTCGAATAAATGATGTTGCCTCCGATCCTCGATTTTTTAAGGATGTTGATTCCGAAAGTGAGTTTAAAACTAAATCAATGCTTTGCGTTCCATTGACTGCGCGCGGCACTCGAAGACTCGGCGCAATTCAAGCCTTAAACAAAAAAGATGGGTCCGGTTTTACCGAGCAGGACCTCGCTTTCGCCGAACAGCTTGCAAATCAACTATCTCTTGCTATCGATAATTCTAAGCTCTATGAAGAAAGTGTGCGGCGCGGCGCCATGCTGGAAAAACTTTCTAAACGTAAGGATGAGATGATCGCTGTCATCACCCACGAATTTCGAACTCCTCTCAGTATTATTCAGGGATCGGCTGATCTGCTTGGATCTGGAAGTATAGATCCGGATTCCGCCGCTCAACTATCTAAAAGTTTGCTCACCGGTGTAAAGCGTTTAACTTCGTTGATTTCTGAAGTACGCAACATCTCGAAGGTTCAAAGCGCTAAAATTGAACCGAAAGAGCAGGAAGTCGAGCTAGTGGAGCTGGTCGATGATATTGTCCTCCGAGTGAAACCGAATGTAGATTCGCGCAAGTTGAATTTAGAAACGGCGATTGACGCCAAAGTGGTAAAAGTTAGATGCGATCCTGCCCTGATCACGGTCGCGCTGTATAATCTGGTCTCAAATGCCATACGCTTCACTGCGGATGGGGGGAAGATAAAGATTGCAGCCAAGCCAAGTCCTGGTGTAGTTGAAGTCTCAGTTGTCGATACCGGGATTGGTATAGAAGCTAACGAGATTCCCTTGATCTTTGAGAAATTTTACGAGGTGGGCGAAGCTTCAAAGCATAGCTCCGGAACTTTTGAATTTAAGTCTGGTGGTTTGGGCCTAGGGTTGCCAGTGGCAAAAAATATAATCGAGGCTCACGGATCATCGATTGATGTTAAAAGTGTGTTTGGTAAGGGCTCTGAGTTTTCGTTTAGGCTAAAATCAGCCTGACCCAATCGCCTCGATATTTCATTCGGTTAGAGTGTCATACTAAGTGACACTTAGTAATTGCAGTATGAGTGATCCTAATTTAGAGAACCGAAACCCTGCATTAAGCTATGTAGAGGGGGATAGTCTTTCGGAGCTACGTGTTCCGAGCTCTCCAGAAACTTCCCGCTCACAGGATGGTTCTTTGCCTTCGCGGCGATATAGACGGGTTATCGATCGAGTTCCCTCCCCGGCCGAGGAGCTTAAGCTCGATCAAGAGGTTCGAGATTTACTAAAACAGATCAACTTCGACTCAAAGCTTCCAAAAGTGCCCGATGAATACGCCTTAATTCAGGCTCGACCCCATCAAATTTTTGATGCATTGTCGTTTTTAAAAGAGTCTCAACGCAGAGACTTGGTTCGCTCTTTCCTCGAGATCGGACTTCGCTCCAAACAGACCTGCGGATATGTGCTATCTAATCTTGCCCCAGCTATTACTCCACTTACCCCCTCAGAGCGAGTTGAGCAGCTAGATTGGCTTTATTCTAATCCAAGTTCGACACAGCGCACTGAGTTAATGGTCGGTATTCTTAGACTTTCTAGAAATGTTCGACAGCTTGATACGATCTTAAAAAAGTTCGGCGATGCTCCAGTTGATGATATGAATTCAGCCCGTGTAAAGGAGTTTCAAGCCGTTGCTAGATTTGGCACTCTGCTTAGAGACACCCAGCTCCCTACCAGAGCTACTGAGAATACCTCGGTGCGGGAAGTTCGATCCCGGATTGAACAACTGATTGAGAGTCTAGATGAAAGGAAAGACTCGATCCATTCCGATTCAAAGTTGTGTCGGACAGCGGTAGCCAAACATTACTGTAGAGTTCTTGAGGACGGCAAAAAGCAGCTCCAAGAGCTTTTCGATACACCAATGCAAAGATCCTCACTAGTGCCACAGTTCAATGCCATTTTGGCTGAAATTCGGCTGGAGCTAAAGATGGGATTCTCGCTGAAGGCCAGGCGCGGGAAAGATGGAGAGATTCTCTCGCCCTTCAAGGAGCCGGAGATTAGATTGATCGATCGCGCCTTTGAATCGATTCCAAGGTTGGTAATTCATCCGTATTTTAAAGGAGTAGAAAAAACTTGCCGCTTTAAGGATGCAGAGACTCTCGGATACTTCGACGCTGGCTGGCTACACGTCTCCAAAGCAACATTCACCGATCGAGATTATGCACGTGAATACTCTTTGAAGAAGCCTGGTCGTCCAGTGCTAGAACATGAGATCGGGCACATGCTTCAGCTCGGCATCCGGGATCACTTTGACTTTCGATACGATATCAACCGAGGATTTCTCGGGCGAATCGTTGGTGGTAGTGATCCATTATTTCCATTCCGAGAATTTTTGCAGCTAAGTGGTTGGTTCGTGGTCAACCCCAGAACTGCACGACTCGTCGATCACGATAGTGCCGTGCGTTACAAAGGGGAGCGCTACAACATCAATCAGGAATTTTCTCTTAACGGCACGCGTTTCGTTTTTAGCCACGATAAGGAAGAGAAGATCCTTTATTGTCGTCGAGTAAAGGGGGAAACGTGCGGCCGAAGTTACGGATCTTCAACTCCGTATGAGCAGGCGGCAGATAGTCTGGCTTTTTACAGATCCAATCCTGAAGGAATGATTCGAGACACTCCCAAGATCTTTGCCCTATTCGAGCGGCATTTTAGACTATATCATGATGACTCAACACTGCTGCAAAAGCTAAACACTCGACTTGCGGAACTTTATCCGCGGGAGCGTCACGAACTTTTTATCGATCGAAATCTAAGTACCCCGATCCGAACTTCAAACTACTCGTCTGACGGCCCAACGTTGCCGGGCGTACCTAACAACAAGATCAGCACTCGACCCGGCATGCCGGTATCTGAGTTTTTGCTTTCTCGCTTTGAGAGATTTACGGTCGATGAGCAGCAAAAGGCGGTTTCATTAATGCTTGAGGCCGAACGCCGACTTTGGAGTCAACGTAGCAGGCACCATCGTGAGGATCGATTTAACTCCAATCCAGACTGCTCGATTCAATTTAAGCGACTGATTAATGTTCCCGAACTGGCGCAGGCCGCAACTAAGACGGTTTCATTTATCCTTGAAAAGTATAATCCGGCAATCTTACCGTTGATTAGTGCCCACTTGCGGGGGGAGGAAGTCGGGATAGTAACTTCCAGAGGGAATCTGGTGGGTCATCAAAAACTAATTTCTGCGCTGGAGGAATTCCTCGGATTTAAGCTGGATAAGGTTTACTTCCTCGGCGACTCAGCTCTAAACATGCGACTTAGAAAACTTGGTGACTTGCCAGTTGAGAATCGCAAACTTCAAATAATTCGTGAGTTTCTAGGTGCGGAGTATACCAACATCGATGGAGAAAAGGTAAAGTTAGAGTTACCCCGGAAGCTGGTGTTCTATGAAGCTGATGCCAACACCTACCAGCGACTAAAGTTGATTAAACACACCGATCCCACAAATATTTTTCGTCCGATACTAGTATCAAAGTTTCCTGCGGATGCCTCGATGCGCGAAGTGCTCGAAGTCTTAGCAAACCCCAGAGATCGAGCTAACAGCGATAAACGCGGTCTGGTATTGAGTGGGTTAGACGGTGCACTGATTAACGTCAATGCATATATCTATATACGAGATCGAGAGAGTAACGATCTGGTCGCGGTATTCACGCCAGAGGAATGGAGTGAACTTCGGTTCGACGGTAAGTGGCAGCGTGAAATAAAGTCGCACCGACCAAAGATCAATCTCGACTCACTCTGGGTAGATACCGAGGATTTCGCGTCTGCAACAATAGTCGAAAGTCAAGTTAAAGTCCCTGATATGTTCAAGCGCAGAAAATTCCAAGAGGACGCGCCGCGCGGGCGGATTATTCAGATGTCGTAAGCAGGTTCCTCTGTGGCCCCGCTACTGTTCCTCTGGGGCCCCGCTACTCTTCCTCTGGGGCCCCGCTACTTTCCTCTGGGGCCCCGCTACTTTTCTTAGCAA
>CAZJXY010000181.1:0-7155 GCA_964549925.1 uncultured Bdellovibrionales bacterium
CACCCCCTCCCACCACAGCTCCCGCTCCAACGCCAATTAGAGCAATGTTTCTTAAGGTTGGACCAAAAGAATTTCTTGACGGTTGATGGTGATCTCCATCGTAATCCATTCGCGGCGACATATATCTCTCCATTTAAATTAAGTTTACTGCAGCGCCGCAAAACGACTGTGGTCTTTAATTATACCCTATTAGAGGAAAAGCTTCAAGAACTATAACTACCTTAAATGATAGTATTATTTATCCTATGCAATAGCTTTACTATTATTTTAAATTAGACTAAACTTACCCCCATGGAATACTCATCGCTGCAAAATATCGAGACAGAGGATCTCGGCACGGCCGGTCTAGCAGAGTTGGTAAAGCAAGCCGAAGCTGATGAATTTAGAGATTCAACCGTCCCAATATCCAAGGCAAAGCCTCTGGTTGGCGCTTTTGGGTTAGGAAAGTGGCAGGAACGAGTCGAGGCGCTAAAGAGCGCTTATGCTTCGGCATCGGAGTTTAAGGAGATTACCCCCTGGGGAGCTACACAAATTGCCTGTGCTGAGGTGCTTTATCAGCGCGAACACTCCCTACTAAAGGACGCCTGGGATCGGGCTATCACGTGTAAGGGAATTACTCCGGAGGGAGCAGCAAGGATCGCCGCGGTAAGCGCTATTACCGGGAAATCTGTCTCGGATTTTACTGAGGCATTCAAAAAATTTAATTCTGCTTGGGGGATGGAGGAGTTTACGGCTGCTCACCTTGCGGTAGTAGCTGTTAAACAGAGTGGTCCTGGAGATAATAAAAACATAGTCGATAATCTTTTAACCCGCTGGCGCCAAGCCAATAAGGCGCCTCACATTGATTGTCTCTCCGCAGGACTGATGGCCTCAGCGAGTGTAATGTCTGGATTGCCCATCGGAAATTTTATCGAGAATTGGAAGGATCTCTGGAATTTGAGCGGCATAGACGAGATTTCAACCACTCAATTAGCCGTCACCTCGACCGTCTTTACCAACGATACTAGTGAATTGGATTGCGGGGACTTTATGGCGTCGTGGAACGTGGCTTACCAGGTGCCTGGGATAGACTCGCGCACAGCATCTGATTTTTCAGTTTATAACAATATGGAGAAAGCTGTCCTCTTCAAATCGATAGATCAATGGAAAGAGGCTATGAAAATCGGTGACTTAACGTCGCTCGATGCCGGAAAAGTTGTGATGGGTGCGCGCCTCACTAACGGTGATCTCACTCCATTTAGACAAGCAATAGCGTCAGCCATGAGCCTTCCGAGGATGTTGCCACAAGTTGCCGTGAGGCTTGCCATCGCCGGAATATGCAAAGTTGAGGATGTGATATTTACCGGGTGAAAGATCGAGCGCGGTTAGCGGTTTAGCGAAGTAGTGCCAACTTCCCGTGTTTTAACATAACCTTCTTCTCATTCTCAAACCCCTCAAAAACAATCAGAGCCTTTTTCTGGGCGCCGCTACCCTCAAGCGCCGTGATCACCCCTTTCCCAAAGACTGTGTGTTGAACCTGGATGCCGACCTGTAGATCCTTTGGATCGGCAGGCTCAAACGGAGCGTCAATCTCCTCCGCGCTCACGATTGGTGATTCGAGTAATAAGTCGCCGTAGCTCTCAAACTTCTTTTGTTTCTTTTTCTTTCGGCTAAACCAATTTGAAGAGTCTGTCTGATCAAGCTCATAACTTTCTGGCCGTACTTCCGCTTCATCCATCTCTAAATTCGGGTCGCTCCAACTTCCACCCCCGAAGAAATCCCCTCCGTACGACTGGATCAAGCTCTCCGGAATATCCTGCCCAAACTGACTAACCGAACGCCATCTCCCAGACGCTCCAAAACTCGAAGCCGCAGAAGCCATTCCTCGCACGGTGGTACGTGTAAGATAAAGAATCTTTTTGGCCCTAGTGATTCCGACATAGCAAAGCCTGCGCTCTTCCTCGATATCTTCAGGGTTAGCCAGAGATCGTTGATGCGGTAAAAACCCCTCTTCAAATCCAGTAAAGAACACAACGTCGAACTCGAGGCCTTTGGCAAGATGCAGAGTCATCAGCGAAACGAATTCCGGTTTCTCTGCTTCGGGGTGCTCAATCGATAGATCTTTTGCTTCTGCGGTTGTGACCTCATCTCCGCCCGTGAGAGAAACACGATCTAAGAACGCTCTTAAGCGTTCGATTGAAGATAGCTCCTCCTCGCCAAATACTGTAGCTACCACAATTAATTCAGCGATATTTTCCAAGCGCGATTCAGATTCTGGATCTTTCGAGGAGCGTAACTTTTCAGCGTATCCACTTTGATCCACAACGCTTGAAATCAGCTCGGGCAGACTTGCTTTAAGTGCGAAGCTTTTCAATGAATTCATCAACGAAACAAAGGCGCATATTCCTTTTGAGGCTTTCCCGCTCCGCCCAAACTCTCCTGCGACCAGGCGCTCGCAAGTCTCAAATAGAGAAAGATTTAAGTTTGAAGATTCCTGAATTAATTTTACCTGAGCTTGCGCTCCGATACCCCGTGCCGGGTTGTTTATTACGCGTAAAAGCGCTTCGTTGTCCTTAGGGTTTGCAATCAAGCGAAGATAGGCGACGATATCCTTAATCTCTTTGCGCTCATAGAATCGCATTGCGCCGTAAATACGGTAGGGAATCTTGGCGGAAAGAAGCGCTTCTTCTAACGCTCGAGACTGTGCGTTGGTGCGATAAAAGATCGCAATATCGTTCAGCTTCGTACCATTGGTGCGGAAGCTTTGAATCTGATCTCTTACGAACCGTGCCTCGTCCTCCTCGTCATATCCGACAAAAGTACGGATTAGCTCCCCACTTTCGGCCTCGCTCCAAAGTTTCTTACCCTTCCGGCCTTTGTTTTTAACGATTACGCTATTCGCGGCAGTAAGTACGTTATTGGTACTGCGATAGTTTTGCTCAAGCTTTATAACCTTGGCTTCCGGAAAATCATGCTCAAAATTTAAAATATTTCCGATGTTCGCACCGCGAAAGCCGTATATGGATTGATCGTCGTCTCCAACCACCAGAATATTGCGACTCTTGGCCGAAAGAATCTTTACTAGTTTGTATTGCACCTCATTAGTGTCTTGGAACTCATCAATTAGGAGGTACTGCAGCATAGTTTGATACAACTCTCGCACCTCTTTGTGCTGCTCCAAAAGTCGCACGACATTCAACAATAAATCCCCGAAGTCCATTGCGTTCGCGCGCATTAGTTCGCGCTGGTAGTTCTCGTAAACTTCCGAAACCAGAAGCTTCTCGGCTGGTTTACCCACACTCCAATTTTGGTATTGCTCCGGCGTAATGTACCAATTTTTCGCCTTATCGATGCAAGCATCAAAAAAGCTTGGGGGGTATCTAGGATCGTCAATCGAGAGATCCTGGAGCACCCTTTTTAGGAGTCTGTTTGAATCGTCATCATCATACACAACAAAGCCGCTTTCGTACCCGAGTTTCGCCGCATGAAACCGTAGAATCTTCAAACCGGCAGAGTGAAATGTGGATACCCAAAGGCGTGAAGCTTGATCTCCCAAGAGGGAATAAAGCCTATCTCGCATCTCCTTGGTCGCTTTATTGGTGAAAGTCACTGCCAATATTCGATCGGGTCGAATATGGTGCTCGAGAACAAGGTGGGCAACCCGTCTTGTGAGTACTCTTGTTTTTCCACTACCCGCACCTGCTAAGATTAAAATCGGACCATCCTTATGCTGAACGGCCTGAAGTTGCTCCGGGTTTAAATTGTCTAGGTGCGGTGACACGGGCGTGACTATAACTATTTTTGTTACGCGCTCTCAATAAATGATCCGTCGTGTCATTCCGATTCAACGACCGAATCTTTTATCTAACTAGAGAACGCTGTCCTAACAGAGAGCGCTGCCCCAACAGAGAACGCTTTGAAACAAAGTGAATTGCTCTAAGTGGCCTTCGATGCCGCTCAGTTGAGATAAAAGGAAGGGCTTCTATAAGGAGCTTTACAAGATACAAGCTTGTAAAACCCAATAACATAAGATCCAAAACTATCGAGAGATTACCTGACATTTCAACCTCCTGATGATAAAAGTTCGATAATCTTTCTATAGTATATTTATTCTCGAAGTTCAAGTCTTTTTCTATACCGTACCAAAATCAACAGAGAGTGTTATGTGTCTGATTTTCCTTAATCATTTTAACATGGTATCACTATTTAACAGATGAGTAAGAAAGGACAATACGAGAGAAAAGATCATCTCTATCACAAGGCCAAAGAGGAAGGCTTTCGCTCCCGCGCGAGTTATAAGTTAATGGAGCTAGATAAGCGCTTTAGACTACTTTACCCCGGGTGCCGGGTACTAGACCTCGGAGCTTGGCCGGGTGGATGGATCGACGTGGCGCTAAAGCGTGTAGGCTCGACTGGTAAAGTTGTTGGAATTGATCTAGTCGAGCTTGATGGTTTTTCCACTGAGCGTGTTAAGCTAATTGTTGGTGATGCCTCTGATGAATCGATTCTAGACCAAGCGCTTGCTTCCGTTGGAGGCAGTTTTGATTTAGTGCTTTCAGACATGTCACCGAAGCTAACTGGAATCAAAGTAGCGGATCATGCCGCTGCAATCGGTTGTTCAGAAATCGCTTTCGCAGCCGCTTGTCGAACCCTAAGAGCTAAGGCGAATTTTGCCACAAAAGTTTTTAAAAGTAATGAAGCCCAGGAGTTCTATAAAACAATCAAGCCATACTTCGAAGAGATTAAGCGTTGTGAACTTGAAGCGACCAGAAAAAGTTCTAACGAATTCTATCTGGTCTGTTTTGGATTTAAGAAAGAGTTACTAGAGAAATGTCAGTAATTACAGCAACAGAAAATGTCGGTCGCTTTACAATTGAAACTACCTCAGCTTGGGGAAAGGCTTGGATCTTTTTCATTCGGACTTTAGCTTCGATCGTTAAGCCACCCTTGAGATTAAATCTTCTCTTTCGCCAAATCTTGGAGATCGGCTTTAACTCTTTATTAGTTATCATCCTGATCGGCGGATTTACCGGAGCAGTATTGGCGGTTCAAGGCGAGTATACTCTTTCTAAATTTGGCGCCGTTGCCTGGACAGGCCCGCTTGTCGCATTGAGCCTCATTCGGGAGCTTGCTCCAGTACTGACAGCATTAATGGTAATCGGTAGAGCTGGTTCAGCTATTACTGCTGAGATTGGGATCATGCGCATCACCGAGCAGATTGACGCGCTAAATTCTATGGCGATAGATCCGATCAAATATTTGATGGCTCCGCGTGTGTTGGCCGGGGTTTTCGCAATGCCGCTCTTAATGTGTATTTTTACGGTGACCGGCATCGGCGGGGGGTACCTGGTCGGTATAAACCTCTTAGGCCTTAGCGGCGGCTCATTTATGCAGCAGATAATTTCTGCTGTTGATACTAAAGACGTATGGTCGGGTCTAATAAAATCATTTGTCTTTGGGCTTATTTTTGGCTGGGTAGCCTGCTATAAAGGCTATACGTGTGGGTTTGGTGCCGTCGGAGTGAATAAGGCTACAACACAGGCCGTGGTTACAGCATCCGTTGCTGTCCTAATCGTAGATTACTTTCTAACCAGTATCCTTACTAGAGTTTTCTTCTAAGCAACCCAAATGATATCAGTAAGACACGTCTCAAAGCGCTTCGGCTCCCAAGTTGTGCTCGACGATGTGAGTTTGGAAATTCGACCAGGCGAGACCACCGCAATCGTCGGACCAAGTGGTGTAGGAAAGTCAGTTCTGCTAAAGCTTGTGATGGGAATTCTTCATCCGGAGTCGGGTGAGATATTAATTCACGATCGTAACATCACCACTGCGAAGTCAGTGGATGAACTTAATCAAATTCGGGCCTGCGTCGGCGTGCTCTTTCAGTCCGCTGCCTTATTTGACTCTCTTTCGGTTTACGACAATATCGCATTTCCATTGCGAGAACGGGTGGGTATGGAGCGGCTCTCTCGTATTGAGATTCATAACCGTGTGAGTGAGATGTTAGAGGCTTTAAGTCTAGAGCGAAATGCCTTAAGCTATCCACAAGAGATCTCACTTGGGATGAGAAAGCGGGTAGGGCTGGCGAGAGCGCTTATTACCCGTCCAGATGTGGTGTTATTCGATGAGCCAAACACCGGTCTCGATCCTCTAGTGGGGCATGAAGTTTATGACTTAATTAAGGAGTCGAAAAAAAAGTGGGGATTTACCGGTGTGGTAATTAGCCATGAGCTGCCGGAAGTGTTTCAAGTTTCAGATCGAGTAGCGATGATCCTTAAGGGCAAAATTGTCTGTGAGGGTACTCCAGCTGAATTTGCTGCCTCCCCGGATGAAGCGGTACAACAGTTTCTTAAAGGAAAAATAGATGGTCCAATCAGAATCCAATAAAACTCAATCAACTATACAGATCCCAAGGCGCTCGTTTACTGTTGAGTTTTTTGTGGGCGTCTTTGCAATTTTAGGAGTTCTTGCAGCTGCGTATCTTAGTGTGGGACTTGGAGGGTTGGAGCTTGGATCGGGGGATACTTATAAGATCCAAGCTGAGTTTGATAACATCTCTGGACTACAACTTGGCGCAAGTGTCGAGATCGGGGGAGTCCCTGTCGGTGAGGTAACAGCCATCTCACTCGCTGACCCGGCAGCCTTGGTAACCATGAACATCAACAATAGCTTATTAATCAAAGATGATGATGTCTTTTCGATTCGCACAAAAGGGATTATTGGGGACCGCTATGTTAAGATTTCACGAGGCGGCTCGAATATTACCCTCCCGACTGAGGGCGGAAAAGTGACCGAAACTGAGTCAGTTGTGGATATTGAAGATGTTATCGGAAAAATCGTCCATAGTATGACTGATAGCGATGATGACGATGACGCAAAGAAAGAGTCAGATAAGAAGAAGAATAAATAGTTGAGGTTATAATTATGAGAAATGTGCTGCTACTTAGAAGTATTGTCTTGGTATTCGTATTGGTTTTCAGTTTTGCCTCCTCTGCGTTTGCGGAAACATCTACGGCCTTGAGCGATCCCACTCCTCAGACCTTAATCCATCAAACGATCGATAAGATTATTCAGACCAACAACGAGCTTGCCGGAGAGGATAACAACGAAAAGCGCCGCGGCAAGTTGCGCGAAATAATTAACCCACATTTTTATTTCGGTGAAATGGCCAAGCGC
>CAZJXY010000182.1:0-7126 GCA_964549925.1 uncultured Bdellovibrionales bacterium
ATAGTCTGCTTATGTTGAAACAGGACCGGTAACACTAGATTCTCAGCCAAACTCACTCCCGAGGCACTACCGAGCGAATTGACCAGATTGGAGCGAAGTTTCCACGCAAATCCCATCCATACTTGGCCAATATAATGAGACTCATCATCCCATTCTAGCGGATAGCTAACCAAATTCTCTCCGCTTCTAAGGGAGAAGGATTCTGCTGACATATTTTCACCCATAAGCGGCTGTTGACTGGTAAAAAGCGATATTACATCGGCCCATCCCTCACGTAGTTCAGTTGAATGAAAATAGTTTGGTGTGCGGCTTCGATAGTCGACGAAATGTCCGTATTCGTGATAAATAATGGTATCAAAGGCTGTATTCAGGCAGAATGATGATTCTGCGCAAAAACGCATATGCATGTCACCTGGATCTCCATAGAACCAAGCATTACACGAGCAGTTAGAGTTCACCTCCGCGCGGAGCGGAATGTTAATTCCATTTGAGTTTGCTAATTGGGGAAGCTTTTGCGCAATATAATCGTGAGCAAAATTAGTATGAAAGTAGGCGTTTACCTGGGAAGCCTGATTCGGATCTGAGTGATCTTGACCGAAGACTATATTCGATTGATTTCCTGAGTAAGTAAGATCGTTTTCTAAGAAGTCATCGACATTCACCCACCGTCCGGACATATTGGCTGAGAAGTTCAAAGCGCTAGAGTAACTATAATTTCCTAAGGCGTTAGTATAATAAGATCCAGAATTGCTGTTTACCCTTAAATTTGGAAGCGGCAAATAATCTAACGGTGTGGTCTCCGGATCAAATGACTCTCCATATCCGTGAACTGAACCGTTTAAGTCAATACGGCTATCCGTTCCGCCGAGTATCTGACCGGTGGCTTCATCGAAAACTACGCCGAAGTTGGATTTCTTTTTAAAGTTGAATTCCCGCGCCCTTCTCCAACCTAAGCCTGGGAAGTGCGCAATGTAAGAGCGCTGGCGTGCTAATGCGGAGCGTGGTGGGAGCTTAAGAATTTTACGGGCTTGTCTCAATAATCCGGTTTTTGTTTGGCGCCTAGGAGTTCGTAGTAATTTTGACTCGATCTGCGGAAATAGGCGTGAGAGTCCGTTCATAATAAGAAGATCGCCGTCTTGATTCTTTAGTGTGAATTCAACCCTACTGCCTATAATCTGAGTAGCAGTACCGACAACCTGACTAAATCCTATGTAGAAATACTCTCCAACGGATTGCACTCCCTCGACTTTGCGATTATAGAGCAGAGAAAGATCGCGGCGTGTTAGTCCAGAGAGAAAATCAGGGTTTTTATCGAGAAATTGATCCACCGCGTCGAGCGCATCCTGTTCCGAGTATTGACCCAAATTAATGTTTAGCGCCTTAAAGCCAACTTGTTTATTTATGCCCCCAGGCAGCTCTTTAAGATATGTCGCATTACTGCTATCAAAGCGCGAGAGTCCCGGAGGAAAATCAGAGCTGCTCTCTGCAAAGGCACTCATTTCCAAGCCTCTGAGAAACACTAGGCAAGCGAGAGCAATCGCAAGACAAAACCTAAACCGCATACTAACCACATCTCTGAGATAGAAAGCACTAAGTGTTATGGCGAAAATCGCCGTGAGACGCGCTTATCTATCCCGGTTAAGTAATAGGAAATCTTCGTATTTTTTGGCCGTGCGGAGCCTCACAATTCAGCCGCTTAAAAAACGCCTCTTCGGTAACCGATCTTATAAGGCGTATCGCAGTTCATCAGCTGATTCATTTCAGATTTTGCCCCATCACTGATTGTAGGCATAGGAGACATATTCTTTCGCCCAGCACACCCCGTTACAAGACATACAAGCAGTATGCTCAAGGTAATTTTCAAAGCTTTGATCGTCATTTTTAGCGCCGCATGAAATTATCGTTAAGTTAAGCTAAGGGGCAATCTACTGTGGCTTCTATCGCTTTTATTAAACGTGGTAAAGGAAATTGCAATCTAATATTCAGCTGCTGTCCTATACTATCGATCTGACAATGGCCTCAATAGCGGACGAATGACCGAACACAATTTCTGTAAGGGCTAATTCAATTACAAGAGTTTCACTATCAGGTGTGGATACCAACTTGAAACGATCTAAAAGGGGATCTTATCAATGCTTCGACTGCGGCTCGTTTGCCTTTTCCCCCTTCTTAAAGGTGCTATACAGATAAATTGGAATGGGGAGCTTACCTAGTTGACTTTGAATTAGCGGATAGACCTCATTCCAGTCAAGTCCGCCAACCCCGGTGGCAATTTTTGGCAAAGCTAAACTCTTAATCTTCTCCTTTTCTATTAACTTATGAACTTCTCTTAAGGAGTGATTGACGTGTTGAATTTGAGCACGCCCAGGATGTTGGCCGGAGCTATGCGGAGGCTCCTGAGTGAAGAGGTTTATGATTTTCGGACCGCCTGCCCCTTGCCATGCCCAAATTTCACCGCATTTAGGAGTCTGCTCGTGGCAGAAATGACGAAAATCCTTGTAAAGCGCCGGCCAAAGCTCTCTCAAGCTTAATGCCAGTCCCTGTCCGAAGTTATCATTTGGTGCAACGCCATGCGCTAATGCCATTGCCTCGGTCTTTAAAATATCACCGCTTACTTCATGAATCATAGTTGCCTCGCAGATTGAATTTAATTCCACCTTATGAGTAGTGACGATAAACTCGATTTACAAGTCAGAGAGGGCAATAATCAAACTTGAGTATGAAACTAAAGATCGTTGCTTATCGCCAGCTCAATCAGGTTGGCGATCTTTGATAAAGTTAAGTAATGCCTCTACGCATTCTTCAACTGATTTGGACCCAGCATCAAGCGAAACTTCTGGTCGTTCCGGTTTCTCATACGGGGAAGAGACACCAGTAAAATCGGAGATTTTTCCTGCGCGCGCCTTTTCATATAGACCATGCGGGTCTCTGGTTTCGCACACTTCAATTGAAGTGTCGACAAAGACCTCCACAAAGTTTTCAGACCCAATGATCTCCCGAGCTGCCAATCTATCGGCGGTAAACGGTGATATAAAGGATGCAATCACAGAAATTCCAGCGTCATTCATCAATTTGGCGACGCACGCAGCTCGACGAATATTTTCCTTTCGATCCTCTGGCGAAAATCCAAGGTCTTGGTTCAAACCGGAACGTAAATTGTCGCCGTCTAGTCTAAACACAGGCATGTTATTGTCGAACATTTCACGTTCAAGGGCTTTGGCGATGGTTGATTTTCCTGAACCAGAAAGCCCCGTCATCCAAAGTGTAAGAGCCTTAGCTCCAAAAGCCGCCTCACGCTCTGATCGAGAGACTAATCCGCCTTCTTCATGCAGATTGGTGGCGCGAACTTTTATCGCTCCGCTAGCATCGCGTGACGGAGGATGATGATGTTCCCCTAAAGGAAGCCTATCGATTACCATCCCGGCTCCGACGGTAAGAAATGATTCTGGATCTATCAAAATCAGATTACCAGTCGCTCGATTTCGACTGTAAGGATCAAGGAAAAGTGCGCGCTTAGAACGAAACGACACTCGTGCGATTTCGTTTAACTCAAGATTTGAAGTTCCGCTCCTGCTCAAGGTATTCACGTCGACCTTGTATTTAATGCTGTCGATGAAAACCTGCGACTCGCGGGTGGTATGCATTAAAATGTACGGTTTGCTTGGATCGAGGGCCTTTTCGCCCATCCAAACTAACATCGCTTCAAACTCATGGGTAACTGCAGGGACGTTTTGAGTGCGAACCAGCATGTCGCCGCGCGAGATATCGATTTCGTCTTCAAGCGTGATTGCCACGGACATCGGTGCATAGGCAGACTCTAACTGCCTCTCCTCCGGCGAAGCTGCCATGTAGTCAATTGATTTAACCTTAGATGTCCTTCTAGACGGAAGCACCAGCACTTCCTCTCCCACACGAATTGTTCCCGAGCGAATCTGGCCGGCGTAACCGCGATAGTTCTGATGGGGTCTAATGACGTACTGGATGGGGAATCGAAAATCTACGAAGTTAGTGTCGCCACCGACAAAGACGTTCTCAAGGTACTCCATTACGGTTTCACCATGGTACCAGGGCATCGGATCAACTGACTGGGTTCGGGTTGACTGGACTACATTATCACCGAGTAACGCAGAAATTGGTATGAAGCGAACATCTTTGACGCCGAGCTTGGCAACGAATTCGGAAAAATCACTCTTGATCAGTTCAAAAACTTTCTCCGAATAGTCGACCAAATCCATCTTATTCACTGCCACCAGAAGTCTTGGTACCCCAAGTAGTGAGGCGATAAAGGCATGTCGTTTGGTCTGGGTGATCACCCCCTTTCTTGCGTCTATTAAGATTATCGTAAGGTCGGCGGTGGATGCGCCTGTAGCCATGTTGCGTGTGTATTGTTCATGCCCAGGAGAATCTGCCAAAATAAATCGACGCTTTGCTGTCGAAAAGTAGCGGTATGCAACATCGATTGTAATTCCCTGTTCACGCTCGGCCTTAAGCCCGTCCGTTAAAAGCGCCAAGTTAAACGGTTGATCGTCCGCCAGTGATAGTGAACTCTTCTTGAGAGATTTCAACTGGTCTTCCAATATGTTCTTGGAATCATGGAGCAGTCGGCCGATTAAGGTAGATTTACCATCGTCAACACTTCCAGCCGTCGAAAAACGCAGCAGAGTACTTGAAGCATTTTGCGCCAGGAAGGTTTCTACGTCAGTAGCAGACGCCTGTATGCCACTGGCATCCTTGAGGTAAGCTACATTGTCCGTCATTAGAAATATCCTTCTCGTTTCTTGGTTTCCATTGATGCCTCTGAGTCGTGATCGATAACTCTAGTAGCGCGCTCTGAAGTACGCACCACTAACATCTCTTCAACGATCTCTTCGATAGTTTGGGCGCTGGAACGCACTGCCCCGGTGCAAGGGGTACAACCGAGACTTCTAAAGCGACACATTATTTCAGAAGTCTTTTCATGTTCGAAGACTCTTGCGCCTTCAATAATAGGGATCAGCTGCTCACCGCGCACCACCACCTTACGCTTCTTAGCAAAGTAGAGAGGTACGACCGGGATCTTTTCGAGTAGGATGTAGTGCCAAATATCAAGCTCAGTCCAATTTGAAAGTGGGAAGACGCGGATAGATTCACCGCTGCGAATTTTACCGTTATATTGACTCCAGAGCTCGGGACGCTGATTTCTTGGCTCCCACTGGCCGAATGAATCGCGGAATGAGAATACTCGTTCTTTTGCTCTAGATTTTTCCTCGTCACGCCGAGCGCCGCCAATCGCCGCGTCATAATTTCTGGCTTTTAAAGCGTCAAGTAAAGCTTGGGTCTTTAGTAGTTGGCAGCAGCGCTGAGTGCCAAGATCGTAAGGATTGGCGTTCTCACCTATGGCGCGTTCGTTCCTATGAACAATTAGGTCTGCACCGATCTCTCGGGTGTAATTATCCCTGAACTCATACATCTCTGGAAATTTGTATCCAGTATCAACATGCAGTAAGGGGAACGGAATCTTGCCGGGGTAGAAGGCTTTTTGGGCGAGGCGCAGCAGGCAAGAGGAATCCTTCCCTACAGAGTAAAGTAAAACTGGTCGAGCAAACTGAGCTGCAACTTCTCTAAAGATACTTATGCTCTCTGCCTCAAGATACTCGAGGTGAGTGAGCGACCTCTCAGCGGCTCCCATCCAATCCTAGGAAAATTTAAAACATGAATTTATAAAGAATCCGATACTTTGTACCGGGAAATTGAGGGCTATTCAAGTCGGTGAAAACGCAAAATTAACCTTAATTATCAGATGTTTACCATTGAGTGCAGGCTGCAGCAGAGACTAGAGGCCCCCCTAATTAACCCGAGTCCTCACTCCTCGATTGGTAATCCTTATCCCTACAGATTCATTAGCTATATATGATCCAATTTACTTGGGAAAATCAATCATGACTCGTCACTCCGCTCTAGCTCTAATTCTCACCTTGGTCTTTGCAGCTAATCTTTCGGCCGAGGAGGTTGCCAAGCTTTACTCGAAGGAAGGAGAGGTCAAAGTTCGTGCAGCTAATTCATCCGAGTGGGTAGTTGCAGCGGACGGTGCCGTGTTTAACCCAAAGGATACGATCAAGACCGGCGCACAGAGCCGTGCGGGAGTGTTGTTTACTGACGGGGTGCTGCTAAGGCTAAATGCCAACGCCACTCTCGAATTTAAAGAGAAAAAGGACGCGGGCGTGCGCCCTCTAGCTCTAAAATCTGGAGCGTTACATATATTTAGTCGGCTGCCAAAAGAACTGCCGAAGATAGAAACACCGATTATGACGGCGTCTATTCGTGGTACTGAGTTGGTGGTCGAGGTTAGCGACAAAGAAGCTACGGTCTCTGTCTTTGATGGGGTGGTTGAAGCAAAGAATGAGTTCGGAAACGTAGAGCTTAGAAAAGGAGAGGAAGCGTTAACACTCCCCGGGCAAGCTCCGCAGAAAAGAATCTTGCTTAAACCACTCGATGCAGTTCAGTGGGCACTAAATTATCCTGCGGTCGTAGACAGCCGCAGCAAGGGTGATTTTTACTCCAGTGCATCGGCTGAAGAGAAACTGGCGTGGGATGCAGTATTTGGTGCGGCTAATTCGCTCTCAACTGGTGGAGTCGATGAAGCCGAGGCTTTAATCAAGAAAGCTGAAGTATCGTTTGGAAAGATCGATCAAAGCAGACGATCTAAACCGCAAGCGATGGCTGATTCAATTTGGGCTGTAATAGCGCTTACTAAAAACGATCAAGCCCGTGCGCTCGCTCTATCGGACGAAGCGCTTCGACTTGATTCCAATTCTGCCGAAGCTGCATTGGTACGATCATATGTGGAACAATCTCGTTTCAATCTCGATGCAGCCAGAGAATGGGCAAACAAGGCGGCTGCGCTTGCTCCTCAGAGCGGTTTCTTTAGGGCTCGTCAGGCTGAGGTGGAGCTAAGCTTCGGTGAGCGAGAAAAGGCTCGCGCGCTGGCACAAAGCGCAATTCAAAACGATCCTCAAAGCGCCTATGCACTTACGGTGCTAGGGTTTGCCGAGCTTGCTGAGTTGGATCCAGAGGCAGCGAAAAATTCGTTTGTCAAAGCGATTGAGCAAGATCCAAGCTCGGGACTCTCGCGACTTGGGCTTGGCTT
>CAZJXY010000183.1:0-7113 GCA_964549925.1 uncultured Bdellovibrionales bacterium
TGAAAATAGGTTTGTATTGTCGGTGTAGAGAGATTGACATCTCGAC
This sequence comes from uncultured Bdellovibrionales bacterium, assembly GCA_964549925.1. Taxonomy (GTDB): domain Bacteria; phylum Bdellovibrionota_C; class UBA2361; order UBA2361; family J135; genus CAZJXY01. The sequence goes on from CAZJXY010000183.1 coordinate 47, forward strand.
CGATTGCGGCAAAATTCAGCGGCTCCCCGTTCATCTGTGCCGCGACCTCAAGGAATCGCCTAAATGTCGGAGCTGATCGAGCAATCTGCTCTTCGAGAATTTCTTCTCTAAGATAGGAGTGGACATAAGCACTTAGTATCTCGCGGCGCTGATTGTCGTCTGTGGCAAGTACGACAGCGGGCAGAGACCCCCAGGTGAGCGCTGCCTCCAGATTATAGCTCTGCGGCAATTCCCGGTGAGTAAGCGGGAAAAGGTTGTAAAGAAATGCGCGACCGGCTAGGAGATTTGCTTGACCTCGCTTAAGTTTTCTTGCGCTTGAGCCTGTGAGAGCAAAATAAAGCTCTCTTTTGGCCGGGCGATCTTTCGATATCCCCATGCGTGCGCGACTATGCGCCTCAATCTCAAGATGAACCATGTCGAGCAAGGCCGGCGCCTTCTGCACCTCATCGATTACGACCCAGTGAACACCTTTTGGAGGAAGAGCGGCGATGAGGTCAGACAAGTGGTTCGGATGCATGCCGAACTGTTCAAAATCTCTACTGCTTAGAAGGTCAACAAATCTGCAGCTTGTTCCGGAAAAAAGGCTGTGAAGAAGGCTTGTCTTGCCTACACCACGGGCACCGAACAGAAAAAAACTGTGAGATTTCGGTAACTTAATAACTCTTTCTATGATCCCCATATAACACTTTATAAACGTCCGCCGTTTATAAAGCAAGGTTTATTTTCTTAAAGGGGGCGTAAACATGACCCCGACTGAATCCGGGTGTAAATCGGGGTTGTCACCGGCTTCACTCCGCAAACGTCGCAACGCCACCCCGGCTCTGCTCTTTGGCTTTGAGCGCTTCTTCCGTGTGGATTGAAGGGGTGGGTGATGGAGTTAACGTCAAGGCATTCGGATTAACCTGGTCTCCTAAAGCCTCGATCGCCGCTTTTAGTTTTGCAACAATCTCTTCCGTTAAGATCACAATATCCTTTTTATTATCAAGCGCTGCAAAAAGCTGATGCGGTTTTGTGTTTAAAGATCTTGCTGCGACAATTAACCGGCGCGTGACGCTACGTGCTCCGCCATCTGAAAGTGATATTTTAAGTTCGACCTCAAGTGCTGGATCATGCAATGCCTCTTCTCCGGGATCACTCTCTGGAAACTCAGCCACTTTGATACTGTTAATTAACCCGACCAAAGAGTTTACTCTTTCAGTGATGAAGATCTTACCCGCGCTATGCCAAGCGCCATCTCGTCTTTTTAATTCTATCGCATTAAGATCTTTTCCCTTAATTATAATCTGCTCGACCTGTAATGTTGGTATCTCGAAAGGGTGAACTGAACGGAATGAATTTATCGGCGCATGAAGTGAGATTAGCGGGGTAGGCTCCAAATTAAATACGGAGGCTGCAGTAGAAAGTTTGGCTTTGGATGCGACCAATTCTCCTTGAGCTCCAACCCTTGATTCTTCAATTGCCAATTCCACTGGCCCGCGGCTCTGCGATAAGAAATATAGCGTTACAAAAATTGATGAGGCTTTTAAATTGAGCTCCTTATTATCTGCGCTAGGGTCCGAATAATCTTTAATAGAGAGAGTGCTTATCTCCCTATAAAGCTCACCAAAGGCGGATTGATTCAAGCGATACGGCGGATCACTCATCTTCCAGTTCTCCCCTTCCGGTTTAAAAGTAATATCTCCTTCGGGTCTCTTAACGCTAAAGCTTTCCAACTCGCCTAGTCCGAACTGTAAAGCTCGCTTTGGCCGGAAATCGAAACCATTCCGGTTAGCAGCGTTAAATAGCTGCTCGATAATTAGATAGATCTCAGACCTAGAGGCGAGCTTTAGATATCGAAGCCCAAGAAATTCATTTAAGGCCCCAAAGCGAAGCTCCTCCATCCCGTGTGTGGTTTTTAGCCGGAGGATTAGAGTCGGATTGATAATTCCGTAAACGCTAAGATCGGGGGAAACTTTATCTTTGTCGACTGATTGGCTGAGTTCTAAGCTATGTAAAGTATTTACCAGGAAATTTAGCGGAGAGGGTTCGAGTACGGCTCCCTTTACCCCATTATAGCGCCAGTTAGAAGCAACTTCTGGGTCTAAAACCTTTTTTATATAATCGCCATCGTCCGGTTGAGTTACCCCTAAGAAACTCGATTTATTTTCTGAGCGCGCCTCGCCCTCTGAGCTCATAAGAGAGAAGTGCTCCTCCCCGCGGGTGATTTCAATTGAGCGAAAATCAGAAGATGAGATGTAGCGGAAGGGGTAAAGTTTTAGATTCTGATTATGTTCATGGTTTCTTTTCCAGAGGCCGTATCCGCCAAGAAACACCGGTATTAAAATTAAAATAAAAGCCGCTCCGCTTATTCGCACGAACGAAGCTCCATCTTATTTCTTCGTATAAAGACAAAAAGCCCGAGCCCAAGGATCAATTCAAGTGCGAGGCAGGAGAGAGAAAGCATCTGAACGTACTCCTCGTATGACATTGAAGCTACAGCGGTGCGTTGATTTTGGCTGCGTGCTGCCATCGCAACTTCCTGCCCGGCTAACCACTGTAGGGAGTTTAAGGCGAGATCACTATTTGAATAAAACTCATAGGCAGAATTCCTGATCCAATCACTATCTCCGAATATAATAATTTTTCCACCGGGAGAGCCTTGGCTGCTTTGCGGAAGCTCTTCGGCTGCGGCGGCAAGTACCGGAGGAACTGATCGATTACCATCTGATGCGCCGATCTCTTCCGGGTTAAGCTGCCCGGTAAGAAGTTTGTAGCTTTGCGGCTCCACCACAGCATTTGGCCCAGTGATTAAAAGCGGAGTTACTTTAAAATTAGAGAGAGGTTCCCCCATAGAAAGCGGCGAGGCGATATTCATAATTACTGCACCGCCCCGTCTTAGAGCATCAGTGATCGGATGGGGGATAAAGTTTTTTATAAGCGGCTGAAGTCCAAGAGCGCCGGGGGAGAAAAGTTGGGCGTCTCGATCAACCACGACGCCGTCTTCAACTTTGATTCCGAACGCAGCGCTTAAAACTTTTACGTCTTCAGCAAAAAGCGGATCGCTTGCTACAAACACTCTCCCGCCACGTTTAACGTAACTAACGAGAGTACTTTTAGCTCCCTCAGAAAGCGGAAGCTTACCCCCAACTATAAGCACCACTGCTGCATCATCCGGAATCGTAGAGTTTTCCCCTAAGATTAATCCGCGAAGCTCGATTCCTTCCGTTTGAAGGTCAAGTTTTAGCGAGTTTAGGCCCTGCACCCCGGTGTCATCTATCCCGGCGCCGCCGATGCCCTCTACAACGTATCCAACCCGAGTTTTCCCGGAGGTTAGATTTAATAATGCTCCGGTGATGGCTTCTTCGGTGGCGTAATTTAATCTGGTTCTTACTTGGATCTCACCCGTGCCGTACTTAATTAATATACGCTGGGAGGGGCGGATATTATTTTGCGTGAGCAGGTGAGGGGATGCAGCAGCGTCGATCGTATCAATCTTTATCTTATCTGGATTAGCGCGCCGATACTTCTCAAGTAATCGCTGCGCATCAGCGTCCTCTTCTCCGCGTTGAATTGAGAGTATCAAAGTAATCGTCAGCGGCTGAGTGAGGGAAAGCGCGATCTTTTCAGATTGCGGGGAGAGTGAGTTTTGCTTTAGCGAACTAAGATCCCAACGTAGATCTAGACTGCGCACCCAGGTGTTTAAAATTATAACTAGAAGTAGTGTGGTGAGAGCTGGTAAGTAGCGCCGGGGTTTAGCAAAAGAGGTTGAGCCTAAAGATTCGGATTTAGGCACACTTTGTCTTGATTTACCCCAGCCGAATAAAAGTAGAAGTGCTCCAAGGATAAAATGAGCGAGGACAATCGGGTCAAGGATTGTAGTCTTTGCAGCCGCGATTAGGGCGCCGAATGTGACAAGGACAAAGGCAGCTCTATAACTTATCCTACTCCACACTTAAACTATCCTCATTGATTAGATCTCTCTGAGATTAAACTGACTCGAGCTGCAGAGAGGCCAAGAAAAATTATGCTAAGGAGGTAGACTAAGCTAAAAAGAGTCACTTCACCGCGAGCGAAGGAGGTCGCATGCAGTACCGGCGAGAGTGCCGAAGCAATTTCGTTCCAAGGAGACGGAGCAACTTTTACCGCTGCATGGAGTGTGCAAAAGAGCGCCAATGTGCCAATGGCTAAGATTGCGGCAGAGACTTGAGAGCGCGCCGTCGCAGATACGGCAAAGCTTACAGCGATAAATGAGAGTGAGACTAGATAAACTCCGAGCGCTCCGCTAATTAAGGCACCGAGATCAGGAGTGCCATAGGCGATTAGAAGCAGCGGAAAGACGGTTGCTACAGCTACGATTACGGTAAGAATTGAAGCGACGCTTAAGAACTTTGCGATTACAAATTTTCCTTCGGAAACAGTCGAACTCCAAAAAAGCTCATTTACGCCCGTGCTTCGTTCTTCGGCAAAAGATCGCATGCAAAGAACCGGAACAATCACAATTAAAAGTAGGAGAAGTGCTTCGAAGTATTTCTCAACGACAAAGCTTTGCAGCGTTGGTATAGGGACCCGATCGCCTAGCTGCATTCCGGCCATGCGAGAGAGGATGAAGTTGTATCGCCCAAGGAGGTTAAAAAAGAAAAATGCCGAGAGTACTCCCACTCCGGCTATGATCCCATAAGTTCGAAAGAGCACTGCCGCTGATAGAATCTCACGCCGAAAGATTATCCAGATCGAACGCATGTGGATAAGTGTAGCGGGAATATCAAAGCGGTAAAGGGTGAATTAGCGCTAAATCTCTCAGTGGCTTTATTTGAGCGGATTGCGGCTTGGAATTAGGTCATTACGCATCGCTGATCGGAACTTCAAATCGAGCGTCGTAATTTACTCCGGGAAGAGGGACATAGACCCATAACTCCCAGGCTACCACTCCGGTTACTTTCCTTTCAGTGGTAGCTGGCATGTTTTCGGGAATGTCTACAGAGATTGGTATGCCGTCTACAAAGTTAGCCTCAGCGGCCGAGATCTCCCATTCTTTGGTAAACTTAATATCTGTGACTGATTCAGACGGACTCCCCTCCTTGATCTGCTTATAAGCATGGGTGCATTTAAATGAGAATTTAGTTGGTCCGATAGGTTTAATTTGAAGGCCAGGTCGCACGATACCTTTAAGCTCTCCGCCTATTCGAGCAAGTTTGCGATTTAGATGAAGTGTGACGGCTCCGAAGCGGCGTAGGCGCAGAGTAAAGAGCAGGATTGCCCAAAGCAAAAGGACTTCAATCAATGTCAGTACAAAGATAAGAATTTTCCAAAAAATATTTGGATCTTCTGTGTCTAAATAAAACCATAGCGCGGGGAATGTGAGTACACCCCAACACGCTGCAAGAATGCAAAATCCTATGGTTGCAGCTTTAAGATCTGACTCAATCACTAGTTCGTCTGGGCCTGTCGCCTTCTTGGCCGCTTGTACGCTCTCTTCGTTGATAGCTTTTTTAGGGATTAAGACTGCTTTGAGATTCGATAGAGCACGCATGAATTTATCTAAACCGGTGCGCACTATTAAATAGGCGGCAGCAAGGAGAAGGAGTGCAGAGAGAGCGACAATGATTAAAAAACCTAAATTGCCGCTATGCGTCAATTCAGAGAGATCTTCGCTGAAGATAAAAATACCTAAAGAGAGTAGCAGTAGTAAGATGATGCGCGGCCAGCGATTTGAATTTGGGTTGGACGGTTGAGACGGAGCAGATTTCTCCATAGAGAATTAATATCTGATCTTAGGTCGACCTGAACAGGTATGATCGTGAGGCAGGAATAGTTGATATTTACGCGTGAACCCTCTTCCTTGCGTTCTAAGCCCCAAGGACAGCATTGGAGTTTTGAGTTACTCCTCAGCGAGTCAGTCAGATTAGAGCGGTAGCTGTGGACAAAGTAGTCCTACCGATTCTGATAAGCGTGTAAGATGCTCCTAACCTGCTAGCCTCGATTGATACTTGGTAATCCACGGCGATTTTACTCTTCCATCCCAGAATTGAGATTAATTGTTAGAGCATTAAAACAAAAACTCTCCTGATACCCCGAGCGGTCAAAAAAAGTAAGATCGTGGCTCTTTAGAAGAAAGGCTAAGATGTTTTCACCCCAAAGGATCTTTCCCGGAGGAACTTCGAAACTCTGCTTGGAGAATGTTGGTTTGATTTGAAGATTACCGAGCGGTTGCTCGTTAAGTAATACCGAGATTGATGCGGAATTGGGAAGAGCTTTGGAAAAATAGAGATCAAATTCCAGATTAGCTCCTAACTCACTAAGTACGTAATCCCCTGTCAGAATTATTTCAGAGCGATTCTCGGTGGCGCAGCGCATCTTGGTCCCGGCGATTTCCAGCGGACTGCTAGTGCCGGCTCCAATCAACGTGGTAGCATCTGAGAGACTGACCGATCTACTCAGCGGTGTAAAAGACGGCCCGGGTGATTCAGGGAGAAACGAGAGGATCGCAATTCCAAAAGGACGCCTCTGCCAACTGGGGACGGTAGTGTAGGCAGTCAGTGGGCGAACCCCCAAAAAGTGAGATAAATTTTTTGCGAGCGTGGCAACAACAACGTGATCCGTCTCTGCTAAAAGTTTTCGTGCTTTGTGCAATTGTGGGTGAATCAAGACTCGATCGCTTAGTCTTGAAAGGTAGGGAACCTCCTTTTCATCCCATTCGAAGCCTCCCCATAAAAAGTGCATACTTGGATAACGACTCGCTGCAGCCAAGAGTTCATTAAAAGGCTTATCGAGCGGAATATGAGGGGAGGCGAAAGCGACTTCCCTGGATGTTCTGACCAGATTCCAGCCTAGAGCCCCAACGCACCAGACCAAATAGCTCAAGGCAATTAAGGATGTATATGAAAACTTCTCACGTGGGGATGTAGTAAACACATTGTCGCCTGAAGCTGCGCGCATAGCTACGACTAAGCTTCCACCAATTAACACCGCAAAACTCGGAAGTGCCGGAGAGATATACCAAAACAGGCGCGAGGGGATCATTGAATAGAAGAGAATCGGCATAGTTGCTGCACAAAGTAGTAATAAATAGCAGTAGCGCTTTGTTCTCT
>CAZJXY010000184.1:0-7105 GCA_964549925.1 uncultured Bdellovibrionales bacterium
AAACACCAGGATCTTCAACACCTTCTCAGTTCACCAGAGATCACTGAGAAAATATGAGGGGGGGGGTTATGTGATATCTCTAGCGCTCACGAAGAAATGTGATAAACTTTGAGCTTCTGTGAAGCTATGTCGCACCCTACCCATATATTTGCTCTAGCCCTTTTGTTACTTGGCGCCACCTCCGCAACAGCGGTAGATGCGGCCGATAAGGTCATTCCCAGTAACGACAAAGATGCGTCTGGCGAATCGAGGGTGCTCACATCCGAGGAGTGTACAAATCTTGGTGGACGCATCGTAAATTCGCTGTCTGGCGAATCTTGTAAATCCAGCGAAACATTAACTGGTGCAGTTAGCGGTATGCGATGTGAGTGCAAATGCTGCGTGCCGATTGACACTAAAGAGACCAAAAAATAAAAAAAGGGGTTTTTATAACCCCCTATTTGAGGACTTTATTTAAGTGCTCCAAAAACTCCTGCGGTGGCAGAAACCCGGTAACTCTTGAATCCCTAATCTCTTCCCCGTCAGCATTCAAAAATAGGATGCAGGGAAGTCCAATCACATCGTATTTCTCCTGAATCTTTTGAGTGTATTCACTGTCGGTAGTAAAATCGACCCTACCGAGGGCAAATTTACTTAACATCTCGGCTACCCTAGGGTCCGGAAATGTAACCGCATCGAGTTCTTTGCACGCTCCGCACCATTCGGCGAATAGATCGACCATGGCAACCGTGTTTCGCCGCTTTGCTTCCTTCACGGCGTCTTCCAAGGTACTGCTCCATGCGGCCTTTTCAACTTTTGAACTCTCGATTGCTGGGCTTGAACTGCTGGGTGAATGTGGTGGAAACGCAAGCTCATAACTGGAGAAAGCTATAAATAAGGCAGCAAAGAAGCGCAGAAGTTTAACCTCCAGCTTAAAGGCGATGGATCCAAGCGCAACTCCGTTAAGCAGAATTAGAATCAATAAATATAAACGATCCTCATGCGCAAATGATGCACCAAACGGATTCCTAAAAGAACTTGAGAGATAGGCAGCGACCATAAGGATCAGCGAACCCAATCCTAACTTTACCCAAAGCAGCCAATTTCCGGATCGAGGAACCCGGGAGATTAATCCGGAGAAGGTGCCAAGCAGAATGAATAGAAGCCCCATCCCTAAAGAATAGGCGAATAGCAGCACGCCCCCCCAAATGAAATCCTTTGAGGCCGCGGCCAAGCCAAGAATTAATACCAAGACTGGGCCGACACATGGTGCCGCAATGACTCCGCTGACCGTACCCATTATGTACGATCCGGAATAACCTTTCCCCCCCATATTGTTTGCCCATTTCTGGATTGACTGGGCTACCCTAAACGGCAAAACATCGAGACAACACAGCGCGAGAAATATTAAAATCAAGCAGGCAGCGACTACTACTTTAGGATTCCCAAGCAGAGAGCCAAAAAGGGCACCGGTTGAGGCAGAAAGGATTCCAAGAGCGGTATAGGTCGTTGCAATCCCAAGTACGTAACAAATTGAAAGTAGGAATGCCTTCGATCTAGGAATTTCGCCATTTGCCCCAAACAGCGCGAGTGTGATTGGGATCAAAGGATAAACACAAGGCGTTAAGCTTGATGCGATTCCCCCGAAAAAGACTAACCAGATCTGTGATGCGCCAGAAGCTGAGGCAAAATCCAGTTTCGAAATGGGGAGCGAATCCTGGGCAATCAGGAGAGTGGGAACGAACGTTCCCGCAATAAATATTAGAGTAGCGGTGGTTATTCGCTTAATTTGCACGGAGCTCTTTGCGTGGAATTACAGTCAGCCGGGCGTCTTCGTGCATTCGATCGAGATCCCTCTCGATGTCTTTTAACTTGGCCTCGTCAGCCGGAGTGACAGAGGAGTTTTCCCAACAAGAGGCTAAGACACTTTTATATTCCTGCAGGGAATTTAAAATATCTTGGCGCAATACCGTAGAGTGTACATTTAAGGGAGAGGACAAATACTCCTCCCAATCTCTAAGTCTCTTTTGGAAAGCCGCTAAGCGAGAAAGGTCCATATAAAACCCCCTTTAATACGGGTGCTATTCTATAATAAGTTACCAACCCCCCAGATATCGCGCAAGATTAGGTAGTTAGTCAAAAATGGCGGCATATGCTAATTTTCCGCAGGTATGAAGAAGCAAAAGCGGCTAATCGCCGTATTTCCAGGTTCTTTTGACCCCCTCACTTTGGGTCACACCGATATTGTTTCCCGGGCGTTAAAGATTTTTGACCACGTTGTCATCGCCGTGCTTTCTAACCCAAATAAAGCCACACTATTTTCGGGTGAGGAGCGGGTGGCGTTAATACGGGCTGAATTTGCCAAGTATAAAGATCAGGTATCCGTGGAGACTTTCTCCGGATTGCTTGTCGATTTTGCGAAAAAGAAGGGCGCCAAAGTTGTTATCCGAGGCCTAAGGGCGGTAACCGACTACGATTACGAAGCGCAGATGGCCCTTACAAATAAGAGCCTCTCGGCGGAAGTTGAGACCTTATTTATGATGACCTCGGAGCGAAACTCATACATAAGTTCCAGTCTAGTCAAACAGATAGCTCATTTTAAGGGGAAAGTGTCTCATCTTGTACCGAAACGGATTGAAAAGGCTCTGCGCAAAAAATTCTAATATTTGAGTTAAGTAACCGTTCTTTTGGCGGTCGCAATAACAGCAACATGGGAAAATTTGCAAGATCCGCAGCCCTCGCCGGTGCGCTTGGTTTAGGCGCGATAGGTTGGAAAGCCAATCTCGGGGAAGATACATCACCCCCTTTAGTTCCGCATGCGGAAAATAGCGAGCTTGATTCGGAGCTGAATCGTCAACTTACCGGGCGTTTGGTTGAGTTAGATACCTTGAAGTTGTCCAATCCCGGAACTCAGCTTTCTGATTTCATCGTTCAGTTTGGGAATGGCCACTCGATTATTGCTGTGCATGGGTTTGAAGATATTCGATTTTTAGTTGGTGATTCAACCCATCCTTATTCAAAGGTTGAGTTTAAAGACTCAGGGACTCCGCCAGTTAGCAATAAACTGGTAAGCGGAGTTCCATTTGATTACTTTGTCGATACGGCCACGGGTGCATTTTTTAACTCGGCAGTAAATTCCACCTTAAGTGATAACTTTGATCTTTCAAAGGTCACATATGCGGTGAACAGAGAGGTAGATTCTCTGCCATTTGATTCGGATAAAGTTACCTCGATATTCTCAATCGATTGCGAGGGATGGCTTTCATCGGTCGATGCCTTGAATGGAGAAAAGGTAGTTTTAAAATCGTGGCAGATCGCAGAAGGGGATTCGGTCGAGTACGGCGCAGCGTTTGAAAGCAGCAAGAATGGATCTAGAATTGAACTAAATGGCGAAGATGCGGAAGCGCTATTCGGGCGGCTGATGGATGGACTAAAGCCCAAGTATGATCGTTACCTCGCGCAACATGAAAAATTAATTGAGCGTGCCTTTGAAATCATCTCTTCCTCTGACCTTCCGAACACCGAGAAATCGGACTGGAAGCTTGAGTCAGATGCCTCCTATTCTGACAATAGTACCCCATTACAACACGGTAGACGGTATCGATGTAATCTCGGCGAAGGGTTGGGGATTGAAATTCACCAAGTAATTGTCTCGAGCAGCGTAAACGGACAGCCGTTGTACGATTCTGTGGTTAGAATGCGCCAGGTAAGTCCCTCCGGTGATTTTGGTGAAGTTATAACTCGCAGCGATGGTCAACATTCAGAAAAGGCCATCTGCCACGGAGGAAACGCTAGAGCGATGCTAGAGGCTGTCGAACGGCTTTAAACGTAGACTTCGCTTTTGTCCCCAGTTCCGCATTGAATTCTACCAGAGGTTCTAAGTTCATCGGCTTTGGAGAGTATCCGTTTTTTTGCATCTTCGACTTCAGAGAGTTTCATCGGTGGAAGTGCAGCGAAATCATCTTCGACTAGAGAACGTTTTCTCTCAGACATATTTGAAAGCAGAACTTCTTTTAATTCGTCAGAGGCAAGTTTTAAGGAAACTACCAGATCCTCGTGTTCAATTTCGTTTATTAGAATTTGAATGCTCTTTCGATTAAGTTGCGCAACGTCATCAAAGGTAAAGATCTTTTCCTGGATTTTGGCGGCGATTGTAGGATTCTTGGCTTGAATTGCATCAACAATTCGGCGCTTATTCGACTCGGACATACGGTTAAGAATTCGCGCCGCAACTCTAGCGCCATCAACCGGTTCTAAATTCGACTTTGGATATGAAGGAAGCTTAGCCATCTTGCCTCGGTAAAAAACCTTAAATACTTCCATTTTAGATTCAATTCTTATGGAAAGGGATGTTTAGAATCGTCGAAAATTGAAAGTTTTTATGTAGTAATTTCAATAATATAACCAGCTAAGTTGGGGCGCTGGCCGGGAGATGCTTGATCTTGGGTAACTGATTGGTCGGATCAAATCGGCGCTAGATTCTGGTGAAAACCACCATCATAAATACTTTGGTGATTTATTTGACTAAGACTGGTTTGGCCTTATCCTTGTTGACACGTCATGCTGCGAAGCGATGAAGGTATCAAGGGTGTAACACCTTCAACGGATCTCTTATAATCTTGGGTAAAAAGGGTGGGTCATGAGTAGAAGCGCTATTAGCAGCTTCGTGTGAGGTTTGTATGAACCTGCGAGCGCCTCTTATGGATCTCCCACGAAGCTGCGATCAGACAACCAAAAGGTTGGTTCAGGCCTGAGCTGCCAACGTGCAATTCAAGTCTGATTCGTGGTTTTCGTATCTTCCGCTTTGACCATCGTGGTCAAGGCTAGCTAGTCAGAAAGAAACTCCAAGCAAAGAAAGTAGGAACCCATGCGGTTCTTGATGCAACTCCTCGCCATCCTGGCGATCTCTCTGTTCTCGTACGCGTCGGCCGACGAACCGTGCATTCCCGCTGGCGGGAAGGGCACGATCACGGGCGACCGTCCCCCGCTCGGTCAGGCCGGAGACCCTGTCTCGGCCGAGTACACGAACGGGACGGGTGATCCGCAAGCGTACGAGGATGACTCCACCTCCCCCGACGATCCGATGGGTGGCGCTACGTCGAGCAGCGATGGCTCGTCCGCTGGCGTCGAAGTCGAGAACAAGGGCGGAAACCTCAGCGGTCCGAACGGCACCACGCAAAACGGCGGTACCGAAGGTTCCTGCATCGAGGTGAAGATCCGTTACCGCTACCGCTACCAAGTGACCCACCAGATCTGCGCAGAAGGCGGATGGCAGGTCGCACCCGGTGGCATCGGCGGAAGCGGCGGCATGAGCGAATGCTACTCCGTCGTCGTTTGGCGGTACGGCTACAAGGAGTCCCCGCCCAAGCGCGTTTGCCCCTGCTAGTCAAGAACCATGAAAAAGTTCTTGCTCGCAGTGGCGCTGGGTTTTCTGGGATTTGCCGCGTTGCTCCACTTTGGCTCCAGTACGGAAGTCATCGAGGAGCAGTGGGCCATCCCCGTGATCCAGCAGGAGCGCTCCGATTCGATGGGATCCGCGAATCTTGACTCCGCCACCGGGCAGAGCGAGAACTTGCGGACCCCGGTTGAGTCTGAAACCAAGTGCAGGTGTAGTTCTTTCATCTTTTATGAACAGCGTTGATGAAAAATTGATTTATAAATTGTGAACGCCTAATCAGATTTTGATTTTGGGTTTTTCTTTGATGAAAACTTTGCACTTACCAATATTTCTTTTCAGATGTTCGTAATGTCATTTGGGGTAATGACATAACTTTAGGTATCACACTATTCAGGCTTTTTACATTATCAAAATCAACAGGCATGAACAAAATAACACCCTGTTATATATACTAAATCTCGTGAAATAACATTTTTCACCTTTTTCAAAAGCTCATGTATATACATATGGATTATTTAGCTGAATAAACAGTGACGAAAAAATAATCACCGCATACTTACCTTCCAACTACATCTACTAAAAAGAATACTTAATATATGAATGATGAAGGGAATATTTTCCTTAAAACACTAAAGGATGAAAAAACAATTAACCGACCTTTCTGGTTTATGAGACAGGCAGGAAGATTTCTTCCTGAGTTTCGCGAAACAAGAAAGAAGGCGGGCAGTTTTTTTGATTTGTGCTTTAATCCTGAACTTGCAGCGGAAGTAACGTTACAGCCTGTAAGAAGGTTCGGGATGGATGCTGCAATTATTTTTTCAGATATTCTGGTTGTGCCTCATGCAATGGGAGTTGAGGTTAAATTTGTTGAAGGGTTCGGGCCAGACCTTCAACCACTTGATAGCATAAAAAGCCTTGGAAGCTTTGATGGGGAGAGCCTTAAAAATTCCTATAAGGCAATGAGAATTGTCAGGAATGAGCTTGATAAGAACAAGGTAATGATTGGCTTTGCAGGGGCGCCATTTACGGTTAGCTGCTATATGGTGGATGGCAACAGCAAGGATGATTTTGCCAAAACAAAAATTTTTGCGAAAACCAGCCGTACAGAATTTTTGAAGCTGCTTGATGTTTTATCAGATGCAACCATAGAGCATCTTGGAAACCAGATTGAGGCTGGTGCAGAAGTGGTTCAGATTTTTGATTCCTGGGCTGCGCTTGCGGATAACGATGAGGATTATAATGATTTCATTGTAAGGCCATCCCGAAAAATTGCTGATGGGATAAGAAAAAAATATCCGTATATTTACATAATAGGATTTCCGAGGGGATCGGGGAAAAGATATGAAGCGTATTCTAAAAAAGCCGGTGTTGATGTTGTGGGAATAGATGAAAAGGTTGATGTAAAATGGGCTGATAGCATGTTTCCAAAAGAAATTGGTTTGCAAGGGAATCTTGATAACATGGTTTTTGCAAGCGATGGGAAAAAGGCAGTAGAAGAAACCAGGAGAATTTTAGAGTCGCTTAGGAACAGGAGGCATATTTTCAATTTAGGGCATGGTGTGCTTCCTGAAACTCCCATAGAAAACGCCATGCTGGTTTCTGAAACAGTGAAAAATTTTCGTTTATGAAAACGGCGGTAGTTCTTTTTAATCTTGGCGGGCCTTCAAGTATAGGCGAGGTTAGAAGATTTCTTTTTAGGCTCTTTAGTGACAAAGAAATAATCCGGCT
>CAZJXY010000185.1:0-7092 GCA_964549925.1 uncultured Bdellovibrionales bacterium
TAAAGGAGTTTTGGATCGATCGCTATCCAGTGACAAACGGTCAGTACTTTGAATATTTAACTTCACACCCGGAGTGGCAGCCAGGCAAAGTGCCTGCCCTAATGTCCGACGGTGGATATCTGGCCCACTGGAAAGTGAAAGAAGGTAGACGTTCACCAGATACCTCCGAGCTAAATTCTCCAGTGGTTCATATCTCCTGGTTTGCAGCTCAGGCCTATTGCGAGTCGCACGGTGGCAGATTGCCCAGCGTATTAGAATGGGAATACGCGGCAGCAGCGTCGGAGAAAAAACCGGACGCCTCGCGAGATCCGGATTTCGTGGCTAAAATTCTTGCGTGGTATTCGCGTCCCGGTGGAACCTCGCTGCAAAGTGTCGGACTGAGTTCTCCAAATTATTGGGGTATATTTGATTTGCACGGGCTGGTTTGGGAATGGACCGATGATTTTAACAGTATGTTTGTCGCCGGCGATAACCGTAGGGAAGATGATCGTATCAAGAATCTCTTTTGCGGTGATGCTGCTACCGGAGCAGCTCGAAGGGAAGACTATGCTGCATTCATGCGCTATGCGCTCCGAAACAGCGTAAAAGCTAATTTTACGTTAGCAAATCTTGGATTTAGATGTGCGTATGATAAGAAGAAAGGTGAATAGGATGAGATACATTTTTTCATTGTTAGTATTAATCTTTAGCGTCATAGATACTGTTCTAGCTTACTCTCCCGATTCTCTTTATTCCCTTCCCATGAATTGGCGAGATGATCACAACAATACGACAGAACTAGCAAAATTTGCCGGCAAAAGCGTGGTGCTAGCGATGGTCTACACATCTTGCCGCTCCGTCTGTCCATTGATTATAAAAAAATTAAAAAGTATCGAGGACGCAGGCAAAGAGAAGGGAAAAATTGTTAATTTTGTTTTAGTTTCGCTCGACCCAGAAAATGATAATGCTGAAGTGTTGGCGCGCTTTAGAAAGCGGGAAGGGTTACCTGAGACTAACTGGGTGCTTCTATCCGGTTCCAACCAAGACACAAGAAAGTTATCTAACCTAATCGGGTTTAGTTACCAGAAAAATACAGGTAGCGGCGAAATAATGCACTCAAACAAAATTACAGTGCTAAATTCTGAAGGTGAGATCTCGTACGCTTTGGAGGGATTAAATGACGAAATTACGGAATTATTGGAGAAGCTCTGAATAGTTGAATATAAAACTCAAGTTATCCAGCCCCAATTAATTGTAGTAGATCAAAGTAACTAACTAAATTGCAACTGACTCCAACTTGATATAAGTTTAATAAAAGATATGTAAGTCTTCTATCTACGCTAAGGTGCAAAATGAGTAACGATAATGACAGCGAGATCCCATCAGGCCAGAAGTTTTTGGATCGTCCATTCTTACTTCTAGTGCTCGGATTAGTGGTGATGTTTGGCTTCTATACGCTGTGGGGACTGCTCGAGATCCTCTCGCTACCAAAGGCCCCCCTTCCGTAGAACGCCACGCAAAGTTTTAAAGGAGAAATTATGTCTGAAGAGATGCATTCGGCCGTAGTCCCACCAACCGGCATATGGTGGAAGCCAGCACATGCTCAGGAGAAGCGTTGGGTAGTCATTGCTTTTATCTGGTGCATGATTCTTTTTGCGATGATGCCCTTTTGGCATATCAAAGGCGGACAAAATCCGACCGGAATTAGAGCCAAAGTCGATCCAAGAGATTATGAAAAGCGGGTCGAGCGTTTCATTAATGAGAACAAGGTCGGCGAAGAAAACGGAGTTCCCGTTGTTGCACCACCTGCAGGGGCAGATATTTACCTACTCGCGAGAATGTGGAGCTGGTCACCGGTACTTAAGCTAAAGCAGGGAACGGAGTACACACTTCATCTCTCATCGGCCGATGTAAACCACGGATTTAGTCTATTTCCAATCAACGTCAATATTCAAGTTGTTCCTGGGTATGATTACGGTCTTCGCGTAACTCCAAATCGTGCCGGAGAGTTTCGAATTATTTGTAATGAATTCTGCGGCATCGGGCATCACCTGATGATCGGAAAAGTTATGGTTGAAGAGTAGGGGAGAATTTATGAATGACATGGTATCAACACTAGCCAACCACTTCAGAACTTGTCCGGTGACCGGGTTAAGAGTTAATTCGGACGCTGAAAAGCTTGTGAAGATTAACGCCGTTGTTGCTGTCGTTTGCTTTTTAATCGGTGTTGTCGCAGCGATGGGATTGGCCCTTACCCGCTGGCAAGCAGTGCATCTTTTGGATCCGCAAATGTACTACCGCTTTCTTACTTTGCATGGACTTAACATGCTTATCTTTTTTATAATCTTTTTTGAGATGGCGGTCTTGTATTTTGCCGGACCGATTGTGCTTGGATCTCGACTCCCGACTCCTAAACTTGGATGGTTGGCATTTGTCTTAATGCTAGTTGGTGCGATCATGGTTAATTACATGGTACTCACCGGCCAAGCTGATGTGATGTTTACCTCTTATCCACCCCTTCGTGCTGCGCCAAATTACTACCTCGGAATCATACTTTTTGCAGTCGGCGCTTTGATCGTTACGGGTTTATTTATGGCTACCTTGGTGGTCGCAAAGCGAGAGAAAACCTATGAGGGCTCGATTCCGCTTGTTACGTTTGGGGCGTTAACTGCGAACATTATTGCGATCATTACGCTACTACACGGGGCTGCTACATATATCCCAACATGGCTTTGGTCTATGGATATGATTGATCTAGATCCGCAAGTGTATCGGCTTCTTTTTTGGGCGCTTGGGCACTCCAGTCAACAGATCAATGTCGCAGCCATGGTTGCAATCTGGTATATGCTCGCAGGGCTCACCGTAGGTGGAGTCGTACTAAATGAAAAGATCAGTCGGATTGCGTTCGTATTGTATATCCTTTTTATCTCAATGGCGTCCGCTCACCACTTATTAGTAGACCCGGGTATGGGACCAGCTTGGAAGGTATGGAATACAAGTTACGCCATGTACTTGGCCGTACTTGCCAGCATGATTCACGGATTTACCGTTCCAGCCGGGATTGAACTTGGGCAGCGCCTAAGAGGATTTACAAATGGAATGTTCGATTGGCTACGTAAAGCCCCTTGGAGCGATCCTGGATTTTCAGGCTTAGTTCTCTCAGTAATTATCTTTGGATTTTTCGGTGGTATAACCGGGGTTACAATCGGCACCGAGCAGATCAATATCATGGCTCATAACACCCTTCGAATCCCCGGACACTTCCATGTGACAGTGGTCGGGGGCACCGCGCTGGCGTTTATGGCTGCCACATATTACCTGCTTCCGTTAATCTTCCAGAAGCGTGTTGCTTTCTGGGGTATGGCCAAGTTGCAACCATATGTCTTCGGACTTGGCATCACATTGATGTCAGTTTCAATGAGCTTCATGGGATCATTCGGAGCCGCCCGCCGGCATTGGGATATTACAGGCACGGGCTCACCATTTCCGGTTGAGTTTCATCCGATCGTGAATATATTTCAGGCCGGAGTCGGGATTGGCGGAATGATTGCGGCTATCGGAGGCCTTATGTTCATCGCCATTGCCGTGGTCTCGGTATTCTTTGGCACAAAGGTTACAGCAGAAAGCATCGCAAGCGGAGGGCCTGGAATTCCGCAAGGGGTACACAAACTCCCCGCTCAGGTTCACACAGGCTCAATGACAGCAAGAATCGTTAAAGAGGGTACGCCCGGAACGGTAGTGCTGGTCTTTATCTTCTTGGTTTGTTTTGTTGTTTATTACTTCGTAAACTGGAAATTACTTAGCTTCCTCTGGAAGATCGGGTAGCTCTAAACTTACTTGGAGTACGATGAATGCATTAATCGGAGTCCTACTCCTGCCCTTATGGTGTATCACCACTATGTTCTTTTGGGGGTTTGCCTTCTTGCATCTTCCGGAGGCCACACCCGATTGGCTGCTTAGAGCTCAAGCAGCCTGTTTTGGTACAAACGAAACTGGACTCCCCGACACATATGGATGGATGCTTTTAACTCTCGCCCCAGGATCAATACTGGTTGGGATGATTGTAGCCATGCGAGAGGAGATGATCACCGGTCTCAAATCCCTAAGATCGATTCTAATCGGAAGGGTGTTACTTACGGCTCTGGCAACAACCTTGATCATTGAGGCAGTTTGGATTACCGGTCGAGTGCAGCAAGGGATCGAGATCGCCTATGCCTCGTATGATGTTGAAGATATAGGCGCCTTCCCAGACGATTACCCGCGCAGCGACGAACCAGCCCCTGACTTTACGTTGATCGACCAGTCTGGACAAAAGATTAGTCTAAAATCTCTATTAGGAGAGAATGTAATTCTTACCTTTATATTAGCGCATTGCAAAACGATCTGTCCGGCCATGCTGAAAATTGCAACCAAGGCACATAGCGCACTGCCCCCTGACTCAACCGAATTACTGTTTGTCACCCTCGATCCCTGGCGAGACTCCCCCGGTTCACTCCCCTCTTTAGCCGAGCGTTGGGAGTTATTACCTTCGCAGCGAGTGCTCTCAGGAGAAGTCGCAGAAGTAGAACGGATTATAAGCGCTTACAACGTTACAGCGCAGAGAGATCAAAGAACTGGTGACGTAACACATCCGGCGCTCTATTTCTTAATAAACCGAGAGGGAAAAATTATTTATAAGCTGAACTCACCATCAGCTGAGTGGATTATAGCTGCAGTGAACCGGCTAAACAAAGAGAGTTAGTATCGATGCCATTACCCAACGAACTCTCACACTTTCCGGTAAGAATCCTCAAGCGAATCTTAGATCCGATTAATCGACTTTTTGATTGGCTTTATCATTCAGAGTACAACCCACTTTATCGAAGCGGCACCCTGGCTGTAGGCCTACTTGCGATCTTACTGATCACCGGACTATATCTGATCTTTTTTTTTAGCGTTGGAACTCCGTACGAGTCTCTCGAAAACATTCAGGGCCAATACCTCCTCGGTAGATGGATCAGAGCGGTTCATCGTTATGCCTCAGATTTAGCGCTTATTGCGATAATCTTTCATGTAATTCAGCTGTTGCTTCAAAGTAAGACCTGGGGCCCTCGGATTTTAGCCTGGCTTAGCGGTATTATTTTAGTCGGCTTCCTATTTCTCTCGGTATACTCAGGTTACGTGATGGTTTGGGATAAGCACGGAGAGATGCTAGCAATCGCTGGAGCCAAATTACTCTCAGTCTTTCCCTTCTTAAAAAGTGCTCTTGGGCAAGCCTTTAGTGGGGCAATCCCAATCCCTGAGTCGTTCTTTTTTGTAAATCTTTTTTTGCACGTAGCCCTCCCGCTTATAATGATCTTTGGG
Organism: uncultured Bdellovibrionales bacterium; assembly: GCA_964549925.1. Taxonomy (GTDB): domain Bacteria; phylum Bdellovibrionota_C; class UBA2361; order UBA2361; family J135; genus CAZJXY01. Next base: position 5,323 of record CAZJXY010000185.1, read on the forward strand.
ATGTGGGTGCATACAGCAAGATTATCCCGCTCGAAGTGGTTTCCTGAAAAGGAGATTACCATCTGGACTACAGTAGGATTAATTTTACTGGGAGTTTTGTGGCCTGCTCCATTGGTAGAGAGATCTGACCTTCTACGGATCGGCGGTGAAGTTCCAATTGACCTTTTCTACGCCTTTATAATCCCCGTGGCAGATCGTGCGCCTCTGTTGCTTTGGGTTGTTACCTTAGTTATCGCCATACTAGTTTCATCCATGCCGTGGTGGTGGAGGCCCAAACAATTACTTAGCAAATCAAAAGTGCGGGAGGATCTCTGTAGCGGTTGTACTCAATGCGTGGATGATTGTCCCTACGAGGCAATTAGGATGATCCCGCGTAGTGACGGGAAGCGTCTTTTGGCTGAGGTTACTCCAGAACTTTGTGTTAGTTGTGGGATCTGCTCCACTTCCTGCAACGATTTAGCAATTGGACCTCCAGGAAGGAGCGGCCAAGATGGACTAAACCAAGTTGATCAGATTCTTTCCACTTATGAACCGGGTCTCAATAAGATCATAGTCATAAACTGTATTCGTACGAATAAATTGACTGAAAGAGTGAAGGCAGCATTCCAAGATCAGTTACACTTGATCGAATATGACTGCTGCGGCACCTGCCATACTCAAGTGTTGGAGAAACTATTGCTGAGTTATGGCGGGGTAGCATTTATCGGGTGCCCTGAGAGAAATTGTATGAATCGAGATGGATTTGAGCTTTTTAGGCAACGCATGTTTGAAAAACGCGTTCCATTCCTTGATCGATCGATAGACAAGGGGAGAATTAAAGTCATCGCTCGCTCTGTTACTGAGGTAAATGAAGCAATCGCTGAGTTAAGATCATTTCAGCGATCAATTTTGAATGCGCTTAAGGCACCAGCTGGCAGTAAAGTTTCTCAATCTGTGGTCAGTTCACATTCTAAGGCGCGCTTTATAGTTTCAAGAACCATCTCCACCACGGTAATTCTTCTCGGCATAGCTTGGCTCAGTCAGTTTAAGATCGGAGAGCCGCCCACAACGGGAATCTTACGGGTCACCGGTGTCCTACCGGCGCAAGCAAAAGAGGCTTGCCGTGCGCTAACCGAGACAGAAAAGAGTTCGATTCCAAAGCACATGCAGAAGAAAGAGATCTGCGAAACCAGAAGTCTCAAATACAGGCTGGCGATTAACGTTGACCAGATCAAAGAGGATATTACCACTCACTCATCTTCTAGTGCGCGTGGAGACACTCCTATATTTATTAACCAAGAGATAGCCCTAGCGCCGGGACCTCATCGCATTGAGGTAAAAGTTGGGGAAATTGACGGCGCTAACGTTAAGTCTCATCCTCTAGATCAGGTAGAAATTCTAAAAGGTGAGGTTAAACTGATAGATCTCTCTAGGTTATACTATTAAACGCGGCGGATTACAGGTAACCATGCTTGAACATACAAAACTTACTCAACTTCTGGGCCGATACTCAGGTAACCTTCCGCGCTACACAAGCTATCCCACTGCGTTAGAATTGAAACCAATATCAAGCCAAGAGGAGATTCTTAAAGCTTTACGAGAATCCAGCGATAGAGACTTTTCCTTGTATATTCATACACCTTTTTGCCCAAGCCTCTGTTACTTTTGTGCTTGCAATAAAATTATCACGCAAGAGCAATCAAAGATTGGCGAGTATCTTAAGTTGCTCAAAATCGAGGCAGATCTACTCAAGGAGACGGTTGGAAAAAAGTTGGCTATTTCCCAGCTGCA
>CAZJXY010000186.1:0-7084 GCA_964549925.1 uncultured Bdellovibrionales bacterium
CCCTGGGATTTAAGAAAAACTCGGCGAGCTTTACTGGCCGAGATCGATCACCCCGACCTGGATAATTACTACAAGAAATTTGCTAGGATTGTTTATTGGCTAGATAGCATCAAAGATGGCTCGAAGGATTCTGCCAAGCTTGGGAGCTTCAAGGTTACGGAAAAGGCTTTTAGTACTCTGATCAAAGACTGCGGCAAGGTGTTTCTCAGTGGTTCTACCCTGACCTGGATGCAAAAAGGGCTCCAGATTCCTGAAAGGAAGCCCGCGCCTCCTCCGCCAGCAGCCCCTGCTCCGCAGGCTCCCGTCTCTGCTGCTGATATTTCGATTCCGGGATTTACTCAAGAAGAGTTAGCGCAGCTGTCACAAGACGAGTTGAGACAACTCCTCGAGTACCAGAAGGAGATGGAAGGGCAGGGAGATAAAGGTCAAAGCTGATTCCATGCAAGCTGATAATAAAGCGGTAACTACAATCCTGGTGGTGGACGATGATCAAGACACCAGAACAATAGTGGGCGCTGGTGTTGAAAGTCTGGGATATCAAGCGATTTTGGCTTCAGGAGGTGAGGATGCGATCGCTAAATGGAAAGAAAGCATACCTTCGGCGGTGATCTTGGATCTGATGATGCCAGGAATATCAGGTCGGGAGGTCTGCAAGTGGATTAAGTCCCAGGTTGAAGGGATGATAGTCCCAGTCCTTATCTTAACTGCTAGAACTCAGCTCGAAGATAAGGTTGATCTCTTAGACAGCGGGGCAGAAGACTATCTAACAAAGCCTTTCGAGATGAGAGAGTTGCAGGCCAGAATTAATGCACTCCTCAGAGTCGGTAATTTGAATCGCGCTCTACGTGATAAGAATCGAGAGATTGAGCAAGCCCAACAGACGATAGTTGAAAACGAAAGAAAACTCTTGGCTCTGCAACTTGGAGGTGGAGCGGCGCACCAACTGGGCCAACCACTTACCGCAATGAAGTTAAATCTTCACCTCCTGGAAACTTTACCCAAGGAGGATCCGCGATTCTCTAAATCGTTATTGGCGCTTAAGGCCGATACACAAAAAATGGCCGAATTAATCGAGCAGCTTCGAAGCGTTGACCCGGAGAAAACGGAGGGTTATCACGGGAAAACTTCGATTCTTGATTTGAAAAAGTGAAGATACTTAAGAATGTTTCGCCAGATGTACTGGTCGCAGGTGGGCTTAACGGCAGAAAAATCTCCATTGGCGTCACGAACTAAACAATCCGAATTCCTCAGTCGTTTGACCGGCTGAGACTCAAAAATTGAAGTTATATAATTTGCATTAATCACAGACTGGGGAGAACTTAGATTTGAAATTTGAGCACGCAGAGTCGGACGCATTAAGTCATCGCTCGGGACCAAACAGACGAAAGAAACCAACACCCCTGTCAGGAGCAAAGAGATCTTACTCTTAAAGTCTTTGGTGAAACGGTCGAGCAGGAATGAGGCTAAAATCACTGCATAGGGGAAAAAGAAAGTTGTGAAGCGAGCCTCTTTCCACTGGTAAAAAAATATGAACCCCATCATCAGAAGATTTAAAGACCCGAGAAAGAGAATTGCTCCTGTCTCGGGCTTTTCTATCTTCGTCTTGATCACTCTAGGAGCTGATAGCAAGATAAGAAAAATCAGCGGGAGAAAAAATATCCCCCAAACATTCAGATAAAATTCTAAGTTGGTAAATTCGAAGGCTAGCAGTTCAAAGTGTGAAACCGCCGTGGCGGTGACGGAGCCAAAGTGAATTAATTTAAAGACCATCCAAATAACCTGCAGAGACGCAGTGATTGAAATATTGAGTAGCAATGCCAAGACGCCAGTGCTCTTTCCCTTTCGCGAGATGAGTTGAGAGCATATTAGCGCAGAAAAAACTAAACTCGGAAAGAAACCGTAAAATTGTGTAACTCCAGCCAAGGAACTGAAAGTAGCCGCAATAAGTAGTGGGCGAACGAATTCCGAGTGGTTTGCCAGGGCCAGCAGATAGTAGCGGACCGCTGAAAGTGAAAGGAAGATAGCGATAAAATCCGGCATTAGATATACGCGGAACGAATTGAAGCTATGACTAAAAAGTAGAATCAGTATTACTAGGAACCGAGTAGTTGGACGGACGCGTAGATCAGAAAGAATTGAATTCGATACAAAAAAAATTCCAAGAGCGGCAAGCTGAATTGCAGCTAAGGCAATAACCGGTGAATCAGATGCGAGAGGTAAGAGCAGTACGATTGAAAACAACGGCTGTCTTATGGTGGGAGCCTCAATTTGCATCCCACCAGTTATTAAGTTAAGCAAATAAGTGCTATTCGAGATCCAATCGAAGCTGTCAGGGAACATGAATGGATAATTTCGGACTAGATCTGGCGTTGCTAAATAAGAGATTTTCCAAGTTAGCCCGAGGGCAAGAACCACGGCTATCCAAAGTGCAATCTTTGGAGATGAATCAAACATCAGTGGAATATAGCAGTCAGTCTGGCTTTGCGAAAACTGATAAGCAGAGAAATTAATACCTAGTCAGAAAGATTGAACGGAAGAGCTTTTCCCCCACGAAGTGATCTCCACTCGTGCTCAGCTCGTCCTTCTTTCGGTTGGCAGTATGGAATGTGTTGATTTTCCTTTTTCGTACAGTCAGCATAAACGCCGGTCTTTGCATTGGTCATGTTAATGCCGAAGTAACCCATCAAGGACGCAAATCTGCCACCTGAAAATAGACTGATTACGAAAGCAGCGCCGGCTAAACTAATCGCAAGATAGGAAAGATTGATCAACATTCTCCGTCGCGCCTCTGTCCGGAAACGTAGCGCTGCCTTGGCCTCATCCGCGTCTGAAGTTGAACGATTGCGACGGGCTAACGGTGCTGGTCCGGTTTGAGCTCGATCACTCATCTTGCAATCAGAATTACTAAGTTCGCTAAAATATTGGAGAATTTACCCTTTCGAAATTCCCTTATATATAACATAACGGCATTGTTAAGCTTTTCCTTGAGCCAAATACAAAGCGATAAAAACTTTATGCGGGAATGTTTATTAATAGAACCATAATTTATTCCATTGCTTTAAATCACTTAAAGTTCAAAGATGCGCCGAAGCTCTGTATCATTTAAGGTCTCACTGCAGGCCAAGAGTTAATGGACGGAAAGATATGTCTCAATTAAACGATTCATTGCAGGGTGCCCTGCAGTTTGGCGGAGTGGAGATTGATTCAAACCGAATACCCAAATCGTCTCCAACGAATTGTATGGACTCTTGCTCTCATCATTTTTGGGTTGCCACTGGACATTCGTATACGAGCTTGCTTGTAGTTCCACCATCAGCCGATTTGCGACCAAGACGGGTCCTTGCCTCAATTTTTGATTCCTCCGGTGAGGAGATTAACACTATATCCGCTGAGTTTCCTGCTGGAGCCGTCGGTACGCTCGAGTTGGACAACTTCATGCATCGCTGTAAACCGCAGAACGGAATGCAACACGGACATCTAGTGGTTACAACTAATCCTGGCTCGGACCCATTTCTTCGGCTACTCAGCGAAGGTAGCTCGTCCATTATGGCGCCAACGAATTGTCTGGATTCAAACAGTGCATCATTCTTCCCGATTATAATCTCCGATGTTCGTCACCCTTATATCTGCCTGGTGAACTCATCGTCGGAGCCAGTTTCAGTGGCCATTAGACTCTTTGTTGGCAAACGTTCTCCAGAGATTCTATCCACTGTCCCGGCTCTGGGGAGTAGGGTTGTGAGTTTAGCCCTAGAGTTTCCCGGTTTTATTGTCCCGCATAGCGAGCGGGAACAACGCTGTTACATCCGAGTACGCGCTCGTACAGCCGGTCAAGTTTCGGCTCAAATTGTGGAGATCGATCGGTTGGATGAGTCAGGTGCGCGAGCGCAAGTTTCGTCGGTAAGTTAGGTAGATTTAGAGGATCGGATATGACCAATTTCGTAAACAGTTGCCGATGGGTGGCATTTACTCTGTCGGATGCTTTGTCTAAGACGATTGTACATTTTTTCCCAGCCTCGGATGGCGCAGTAATTCCTTATCCGGCGGATTGTAAACTCTCTATTATGTCGCCTGAATTTGGAAAGCGCAGTGTCATTCTCGAAGGCGGCAGACTAGGTCAGCCTGACGGAGTAAGACTGGAAGATGCATTTCCTGAGGAAATCGTTGAGGGTGGCGGTGTTTTAGGGATTGAAGTCGAGGTTTCCACGGCTCAACCAAAGATAGATCTATCGCCCTCTCAGTGCATAGTTGAAATATCGATGGCCGGAAAATCGGTGCGCTTTAACGCAAAGCGTGTGCTGCCGGGGGAAGAGTCCACCCACTACAAGGATGGAGTTGTATTCCACGATGGCGCCAGCATGACTTCATTGATCGCGATTAACACGGGCTTAACCGAAGTAATGCAGAATTTTGAGCATGTAGCGTCGGCAACTGAGCAGGCGACATCGGAGAAGGTCGGTTGGCAAGTAAAAGTTGCTCCTGATCAGGCCGTAGAACTCGGGATAACTAGCCCAACCGTAAAAGAACGAACTCAATTAGGGTCTTTTGAGCAGAGTGCCTCTGCCGTGAAGACGGAACACTTGCCAGCGACACTAACTTGCTACCTGTTGCATAGAGATGCAATTACTCGTCAACCACAAGCTGTGAGTGCATTATGAAAATATCGACCTTTACTCCATACGCTAAGGTAAGCCAGGAAAGTGGACTCGTTGCTCTTTTTTCTGGCTATTTGCGTTCCTCCGGCCATGAGTCCACAGCGATTGTTTGTGACGGCGTATTTAGCGCATGTGGACGCGATTCGGAAAATGGTTGGAATCGAGCACTTGATTCCTGCTTTAACTGCATACGTGAACAGAACGTCTTGGCGTCGTGGGCTGGAAGCTCAGTGCATCCGCTATCACAAGAGATCGAATCTAGCGAGTATTTTGAATTGCGGAAAATGATAGATAAACTTACGCCGACTGAGTTTCAAAATCTGACTCTGGCCCGTACCAATATCTGGGAGCTTTGTGTTGACTCCTTAAGAGACCGACTGGGGGCAGAGGTTTTACACCTAGCCGATCAGAGGGTTCAATCAACGGTTCGCTCGGTCCTTTTGTCCTCTGGTATTCTCCTTAGAGCTTTGACTCGATTGTTAAAGAGTAAAACTGATCAAATGATATTGATCTCTGGTGAGCGTGACGCACTTTCTCGTACTGCGCTCTCAGTCTGTAAAGAGTATCAAGTGCCATGTGCAAACTTTATCTGGAACGTCTCAAAACGTTGCATTGAAGTCCGAAGATCAGTCGATCAAAGTGTGTTGGAAAGTCCACTGGTGATAGATGATATCGCAAGTTTTCGAAACGATCCCGGCACCTGGTCAGAGGATGTAATATCGCTTCTTTCTGAATTGGCTCACTTCCTGAATTTGGCGAGCTATCAGGAATTTTTGAAAGCCGCGCCATAATAGTCTGATAAAGCCAGCCTCACTCATTTTTGATTCTCGGGCTCAAGCAGCAACTCATACCAAGCTGGATCGGGTTCAGTTCCCTCAGCTTGTTCCATCATAATTTTATCAAGCGCGAACTGTTTCCCAGCTGCGGTCTGGGGGATTGCATATGCTTGACCTTGAGAGCCGTTGAAAACCACTATCATTGCTCGCCTTTGTCCGTACTTATCTTCGAGGACATCGAAGCGAGTTCCTTGATAATCCGGAGGCAAGCTCTTAATCTCGGTATAAGCATCGGGCGATCTCTTCTTCAAATCACCGAGTTCCAAAAGGACGCTCTCTTTCGAAGTTGAAAATTTTTCATTAGCGGCATCGACTAAAGCCAATTTTAGCTCATCAGTCAGAAGGCTTGCCGGTCTGCCGGTAAGTTCGGACACAAATCCTTCGGCGAGCTTTCCCACCTCGGGATTTTCGCATTCTAACCAGCGCAACGACTCGCGAAACGAGTTAGCCGCAAGCTCGGCAGCGTCTTCGCGCTGGCACGGATCGCTTAGCTCTGCGGTTTGAGGCTGATCACTCAAACTCGGCGGCTGTTCAACCGGCGTGCGTTCCACTACAGGGATCTGTAACGAAGCAAGGACAGCGTCGCGTCGTTCTGGCTCGCCCACGGGAACTGCCGCTACCGGTTGAGTTGATGGCAGTGCACCCTCGTGCTTCTGCCCGCCGAACAAGAGGCTGGCGAAAAGGCCGGCTAAAGTCACTCCTCCGATCCCCAGCGCGGTAACTTTCACCTGAGTAGCTCGGCTAGAGTGAGACGATTGAACCAGATCTGACATATTGAAGGTTTCCTACCGGTCCCAATTATAAAACTTCTGCCGAGCTATTCAAGAATAACTCTACTCAAGAACGACAGGGTCAGCTGCCTCGCTACTGCCACCGGTGGTGGTTTTAGTCCATACGCAATGATCTTCACACGCGGTTCCGGAGCTGGCCTTAATTTTGACCTTAAGATTATCTTCGCAGTAGTAGCTTCCAGCAGGTCCACAACTGGCCTTGGTGTGCCCACTGCATCGGCAATTGTCGACTAAAGTAGTGTTTGGCCACGCATTGCAGTGATTAGCTGGTGCGTTAGAAGTGCCCCCACATGTTCCGGCGGACACAGCTAGCTCTGCCTGAACAAGCGGAGTCGGCGCCACAAATAAGATCGTAAAGGCAGCAAAAACTACCATGCCCAATACAAGAGCAATAACAGAACGATTCATGATTCCCCCTACATATGTTTTTTAAATCAGCTAGGCGCAAAACACTCAAGCGCGCAACTCAAGCGTCCAGCCAAGCCTCTACCCCAAGACCCAAACGACGTGTGGAGAGTATCACATGTTCATGAAATTTAAACAAAAAACCTTAAGGCTCGACGGGATGGTCGATAAATTCTGTTTCGCTCAAGGAACGCTTAAGCATTTTTCGCCTAATATCCCTAACCAATTAGCTTTTAAGGAGGACAGACGGATTAAGAATTGGAGCGTTGGCCTTCGCTCTTGGTGTGGGGCAGGCTTTTACTAATAGAGACGAGGGAGAATTGGCAGGACTCTTTGACCTCACATTTGGAGCATTTTCTGGGATGTGGGTCTGCTTTGGCAGGGGCTCCAGCTAAGATAT
>CAZJXY010000187.1:0-6994 GCA_964549925.1 uncultured Bdellovibrionales bacterium
ACATAGGCATTACCCCGATCGGGTACATTCACGCTCAGTAGCGGATACTGGTGCAGCTTGGAGATTTTATGCAGCCCCCAATCAAGTATTCTCACCGCATACATTTTCCCATCCGAGGTAGCGCTGCCACCCGCTCCGATATTGCTGCAACTTGTACCGAGTTCTCCGCTAATCATCTGCTTAACGATGCCTTTTAGGCGCTTTTTACCTCCCCACTCGGTCAAGGATGGAAGAATGTGGATATCTTGAATTGTGCGGAGCGGTAGTTTTGATCCGTGAGCTAAGCCATGCATCTCCTCCATATATTCTTCCGGGATGTAGGGACGAGCCCGCTCAAATGCTTCTACAAACAGCTCATCCGAGCGGTAGGTACTTAAAGCCCTCTTATGCATGTATTCAAGATTGTCCCGGACCTCCTTGCGGAGCAACGCTCCGTGTTGATATCCACGCTCATACGGGGTGCCACTGAGGTAGATAACTCTAATTTTTCCGTCTTCGGTCCACCCAAGCTTGGCGCGACTGAGAATCGCAGCCTCCTCCTCTAATGTGTTAATCACCGAACTTCGGAGAAGCACATGGTAAGGATCGATGCGCAGATAACCGCAACCGCCGATTAATCCGGCTGTAGAAAGCGAAACTGCCTTAATAAAATCTCTTCTTTTCATACTTACAGTTTAGATGAGATGAGCGCTCGTGGAATTCATAAGATATCGCCAAAAAATCTGTCGGGATTTCAGAGGGTTATTCTTGGGGGCAAGGCTAGTCAGTTTATCTCTGAGCGACTATAGTTCAACCCATTATGAGCGTACCAATCACTTGTAAGTATCTAGGAAATAAAAAAACCCTCCTCATTCACGGACCATCAGGGCGGGAGCTGCAAACTGCAGCTCCTCTCGATAACCAAGGGGACGGATCTTCCTTTTCACCGACGGACCTAAGCGCGAGTTCGCTGCTATCCTGTGTAATTACCACAATGGCAATTTATGCGGAGAGGAATGGAATAGATCTCTCGGGAACTCACGGACGAATAGAGAAACACATGAATGCGGATCCTAGGCGAATCGGAAAACTCCCAGCCCAAATTCATCTTCCAAGATCATTACCCCCCCAACAACGCGAAGTTCTGCAGCGAGTTGCTTTAACTTGCCCAGTGCATCGATCTTTAAATCCGGAAGTAGAAATTAACTTAGACTTTACTTACGATGTTTAGTCCCATAACCGCTCAGCCAACTTCCCAAGTATAGAAAAGGGTAGCTGTAGCAGTCGAAGAGGCATGAGGTCGAAACGTGAGCCTTCGTTTCTCATCTTCTTTTGATAAAAATTTGCAGCCTCTCGCTCGATATATCCCATCGGAAATAAGGAGAGATCCTCATCTTTCATCAGCATCGGTACAAACGAACTAAAAAGTACACTGGTATAATGACTGGCCATAAGGAATACGGTATCCGGGCTTCCGATTTGCTCTCTTAGTTTTAATCCGTATTGAATCGGAACGGTTCGATCAAACGCCGCGAGAATCAGCAGGGTATTTCTCGCGTCGATATACTTCCCCATATACTTTGGGTCACTCTTAATTCTGGTCTTAAGCAGCTCAAGAAAGTCCGTCTCTGTAATGCCCTTCTCGCTCATCACCTCAGTTTTGTATTTCTTTAAACGACGCTGGTCCGAGTGGTTATAAATCTCTACCAAATCAGCTCCACCCATCGCAAATATGTTAAATTGCATGCGGTGGTCAACTCCAGCCAAAATCGCGGCATTAATCGCACCGCGGCTAATACCGAAACTTCCGAATTTCTTCTTTCCAAATTCGCGCTCAAAGAAGTCCAGGACTATACGATCCCGAATTAAGCCCTCCTTAAAAATATCCTCTAAACGATCAAAATTTTTCGGATCTTTAAAACTTGAGTCTCGATGAACCACAGCAGCATCGAAGCCTTGATCGGCAAAGTACTTTGCGAAGTGATCTACTACATCATTTTTCCCGCCAAGCAGCGGAAATACTAGTACCAAATCATCCCGCTTCTCTCCGCTTTCAAACAAATCAACAACAGAATCACCATAAGCGGTTTGAATCGTGAAGCGCCTGGCGTTATACTCTTTAGCTCCCTCGATCGCCTCAACTGCATATCCAGAGTACGATGAGCCTCGATCATAGTAGCTTTCCAGGAGCACCGGGCGCTCTTCTGGCCCCTTGTAGCTTCTATCCCCCGGGATGAACGCGCACCCGGACGAAAGCAAAATCACAAATAATAAAATTACTGAGAAGTTTCTAAGAGAAATCCCTAAAACCTGCCTTGTCATACAAAACCCGCTCCAACGGGTCAGCCATATTCGGCTAAAAACCATCCCAATTAAGATGCCCTAGATTAGTACTTCGGCTTGGAAGTGTACTAACTGTATAATTCCATCTTAACATGATTACTCTTTCTATTCAGTTCCACAACACTCACTGAAAGCCACCAACGTAGTAATAACGTAGCTAACCGACTGAATCTGTTGAGTTGGATTTTTAGTAACATACAATTTCCGAATTACCCTTCTAGCGGCACGCAAATTGCTTCTCTCTTGATTGCAGATAAGGATCAACGCAGATCGTTGAAATATAAGGCAATTGTGTCATGCCCCCGGTTTGGGAAAGGCAGCACGAAAATGAAGTTTCAAAGTTTAAATACAGGTACAAAGCTATTTGGTAGATTCGAGATACTAACACTCCTCGGTGAGGGAGGCGTTAGTCATGTCTACAAGTGCCGTGACCTGAGTCGAAACGGTAAAAAAGTTGCACTTAAAGTTCTAATGAATCCGGCCTCCAAGGACCCGAGCATTATGAAGCGATTCTTGGCAGAGGTAGAGATTCTAAACTCACTAAAAAGTCCAAATGTAATTGCAAATGCCGAGCTTTTTCGTGGTGAAGGACTTGTCGGCTATAGCATGGAGTACGTCGGCGGCGAGAGCTTAGCTGATAAGATCCTACGCCCAGGTCAGTTTGCTATCGAGGAAATCCTCAGTCTATTGATTCAGGTCTGTAGAGCGGTAGAGGCGGTGCATAAGGCGCGATACATTCACAGGGATTTAAAGCCGGAGAACATGTTAATTACCGACCGCGGTCAACTGAAACTAATTGATTTTGGAATTGCGATCGCTGAGCGTGATATTGGAAAGTCAAGTGAGGGAATCAGCGGTACCATGAACTACGCTAGCCCGGAATATATAGAATTTGGAGTGATTGATCGGCGCTCTGACATATACGCGATTGGTGCAATAGCGTTTGAGCTTATTACTAAGCAAAGTGCTTTTGATCATCCTGATCCTCTGGAGGTAATGAAGGCCAAGGTAAGAACCGATGCTCCACTGGTTACATCAATTAGACGTTCATGCCCGGAGGCTCTTGCTCAACTAACCGCCAAGGCTCTCTCTCGCGACCCAAATAAGCGTTATCAGGAGGTAGGCCAGATTATAAATGAGATAAAATCAATTCAAAGCTCCCTTGGTCACGATCTTGCTGAGAGGGTTGGAATTCCAAAGGCGACTGCTCCCAAATCTCGTACTGTCGTTCGTCGAGACGCTCTAGCCAAGCAAATTCAAAGTTTTCTTGAGAGCACCTAAACTGACTCTGCGCTCTTTTTAAACCACTCAGAATAGATTATATCGTTTCTTCTTGTGAGCGTAAGAACACTCATAGTTTTGATATTGTTTGGGGTGACACTCTGGGCCTGCAAGCACGGAGATAATAACCTGATCCCCAAAAATCCGTCCTGGGTTGGTCGCTGCACTTCGCGACTCTCTGTAAACGCTCTCCAAGATTCAATACGGCTTGGAACAAAGTTTATGCTTCAGAATCAACTCCGATCAGGTAATTTTGCGTATGAGTATGACTGGAAGGCAAAAACCTTTAGCGCTGATGACAACCAAGTCAGACAGGCAGGAGCTCTGTGGGGTCTGGCCCTACTTTACCTTTACAATCCACAAGAAGAGATTGCGCAAGCAACGCTAAGAGCGTTCAAGTTTTTCGAGGATATTTCCAAGCTAACCGAACAGGATCAGCGGTACGTTATTTATCCTCGAGAGCCCGGAGGAAAAACAGGAACGATTGCTCTGATCACATTGGCATATATCGATTTCTTGAGAGCTGCAGCTGCCACTTTACCTGCCGCTGAAATGGCCAAGCATCGAAGACTCATGGATCAATACATAAAAATGTTGATTCGACTTCGGAGAGCAGACGGTCTTTGGTACGGGGGCTACAGCTATACTAATGGCTTACCGATAGGTGCACCCTCTTCATACTCAGATGGTGAGGCTCTCTTAGCATTAACGAAAGCTGCCCGTTTTTACGCGAGAACTGAATTAAAGGATATAATCCTTAACTCTGCCATGACGGGAATAAAAGTAAACATCGAGGATGCTCTGCGGGAGGATCCAGACTCGGCAATTACCAAAGGGTATTATCAGTGGAGCTCTATGGCATTCTTTGAAATTAATCAGATCGGTTGGGATCCTGATGACAAGTACGCCTCTCAGACAATAAAACTTGCCGATTGGATGATTGATGTTCATAGGACTCTTGAGCGAGCAAAAAATACTGCCTACGCCTATGAGGGGCTTATTCATGCATACCAACTAGCGCTTAACCGAGATAAGGATAAAGCTCAAAAAATTGGATGCGTAATCGAAAAGGGTCTTGAGCGACTAACTTCGTGGCAAATCGGACATAGTTTCGCTAATTCATATGTAGCTCTGGCAAGCTTGGATGATTCTAAGGCCGTTGGTGGAGTACAGAACTCTGCCAACGAACCGTCGCTTAGAATTGATGTGGCTCAACACCAAATGCATGCGCTCAATTTAGCGCTACGATACTATTACAATTCCGGAATGTGAGGAGAGTCAAAGCGAAAACTCTACGCGCCTACATCCATCTGCAATAGTCACACTTTGTCGCCCGTCTCTTAGACGAACACGTTGTCCTCTAGAGTTGAAGAATTCAACCAAAACGTCGTCGCCGTAGTCACATCCAGATTTTCTGCCGCGACCGGTAGTTCCGCGTGAAGTTCCGACGCTAGTATCAGTTAAATACTCAGAACCAGCAACACGAATCGATATATTTGGAAGATTTACCAGAACGGCTAGATTTCCATCGCGTGATGATTCTGGCTTCCAAAGAAATGCGGTGATTACCCCTGAAGACGAATTAGCTGCAAAAGGCGGATCGTCAGAACCTGAATCGTTAGAACTTGAATCATCCGAGCTCACTATCACGGGAGTCCGGCCATCAGGGAAGACTGGGTCCTCGTCAGTCGTAGAACCAAAAGGCAGCCTCACGAAATCATCTTCGTTCTCTTCAAGATCATCCGAAACTCCAAATCCGTGGTTGTCGCCCGCACTACCACAGGCGCAGAAGCATGAAGCGATTAAGAATCCGCCCAAGATAAGTTTAACGGGAATAAATAAAGACTTAGTGGTGGCACTTGCCTGTATGTTGGTTTTCATGAGTTCGCTCTTTATCATTCTGCACTGTCATTGTCACCTTTTATTGCGAGCAAACTTCTCAAATTCCTTGAGTGCTGGTTCATAACCCGGAAGTCTTATTGGCTCAGCAACACGCCTAACCTGCTTAACCGTACACCAACGCCAATTGGAAAATTCAGGTTCATACCGCGCTAAATCAATATCAGTATCCGATCCAATAAACTCAACCAGCCAAAAGCTTTGCCTTTGACCTCTCCATTTTCCTCTAGCATAGGGCGGCACCCTACGGAATTCGTAGCTATGCCTGGCCTTTAGTTTTTTGATGATTTTAAATCGGCCTCTATCAGCTCCGAGTTCCTCCTCTAGCTCCTTATAGACGTTCTCCCGGGTTGATAGCCCTTCCTCAACCCCACCTTGTGGAAATTGCCAGACGCCCTTTTCGCCAGCGCGTTCACCTAAGAACAGCTTCAGCTTAGTGTTAAACACCAAGATACAGACATTCGGGCGAAGTGGGAGCTTTCTCATTCTGTCCTTCTTAATCGATCAAAAGCTTTCAGCGAAAGATCCCCTCGTAATGCGGCTTCAGAGCCACTTTCTCGAAATGAAAGAAAATTTGAATTCCCCTCAAGCGATTGGAGTACTTCCATAAAATCATTACTTCCTCTGAAGCTCCGTTGCATCTCCTTATCAAAGCATAGCGCCTGCATTATCGGCACCCTACCAAGGAATCCTGTTTGGCCACATTCTGTGCAGCCCGACTCTGAGTAGAGCTTATACCCTCTGGCACGCGTAGCAAGCTGTTTTGATCCTGCGAAGTCAACGACTTTGCAGCTCTTACAAAGTTTTGGATAGAGCTTCTGACAGAAAGCCACTCGTAAGGTTTGAAAGAGAATGTCTTTAGATATTCCGAGTTGCATCAAGCGAGTAAAGCCTTCCGCTAGGGAGCCACCGTGTACTGTGGTTAAGATCAAGTGGCCCGTCATTGCGGCTTGAAAAGCAATATTCGCACTTTCACTGTCCCTGATCTCACCAATCAATATGACATCAGGGTCCTGGCGTAGAACTGCCCGCAGAGCCTTGGCATAGTCCAATCCGAACGCTGGGTTAATCTCTGTTTGAGATACTCCAGTTAACCTAACTTCTACTGGGTCTTCCACGCTCACAACACTCAGCCCACGAGAGTGAAACTCTCGAATTAGCGCGTAAAGCGATGTCGACTTTCCACCTCCGGTTGGCCCGCTAAACATACAAATTCCTTCCTCTATCTTAAGCAGACGATCGATGAACTGCAAAGCTCGCGTTGGCAGAGAAAGTCGTTCCAGCTTTATCTCCTCCTTTATTCCCAAGAATCTCAAGACTATCTTCTCTCCGTACACATTTGGGAGAATACTTACTCGCACCTGTTGCTTTCCTACTGGGAGATCCACTTCAAATGCCCCTTCCTGAGCAATAGATCTCTTTGTGGTGTCCAGCGAGCTCAGGATCTTTATTCGACTTACTATCGAGCTATAACCCGGTAAGTCACTTACAT
>CAZJXY010000188.1:0-6986 GCA_964549925.1 uncultured Bdellovibrionales bacterium
ACTTTCGTCGAATTCGATCTGAAATCATTCTTAGCGGAGAATCATTCAGCGCTGGAACATTAAGCAACTCTTACACTAGTTCAAAGCAAGAAAGTACGATTCGACAAACCGCCTTTGCTGCGCAGCTTGAACGTAGCTTAAACAACACCACAACCCTAGCGATTACCGAGGTTTTTGATCAAATTCTTCCGGGAAAGATATGAAACTCGGTTCTTACCTTAAATCACTCTTAGTCCGTTATTTCGACAACATACCGCTACCCGAAAGAATCGAAAATTTGGAGATTCCTGGAGTGATTGTAGTTTCCCAGGAGAGCCGGATGGTTACTGCCGCTCTGCTTAACTCCTTCGCAAAAGGACGCAATTTCGCTCAAATTTATGAACTTCCCGCAGGCGGCTTGGAGCAGAGCAGTTCCTACTGGCTGACTCTAGACCGACTTGAACGCAAGGATTTTAATGCGGCAGCGGTACGAGGCAGAAAATTCATCACTCTCAACCTAATTCACGGTCGTGGACCGTTGCGCGAGCAACCCTCCTACAGACCCAGTGTATGGAGGAGTTTTAAAACTCTCTTTAGTCGTAAGGCCCTGATCGTTGATTTCGGAGACCCATTTGAGATTGCCAAAGAGACTGCACAAGCGATCGAGCGGTCTTCTAAACTGAGTTTCTATCGAACGATTAAGATGTATCGCGGCACTCCATTCCAGTCTAGGAAAACGCAGGCTCGCGTTGTTTTAGGTGGGCATGAGTTCGAACGCGAGGCTGCCAAGCTCTCGACCGAGCTTAATATTCCAATTTCCAAGGTCAAACGCTCAGCTCGTCGAGAATTTTACCAGTTAGCCTCAAATCCGAACCGTTGGATATATTTAGCCTTGCTTCCATTAGCTCGACTAATCGTTAATTCGCTGTTTTCCGAGGTGCGAACTCGCGGATTTAGAAATTTTCTTGATGCCGCCAAAAATCACCCAGTCGCCTTGATCTCGATGCATCGTAGTCATCTGGACTACATTATCCTGGGAGAAATTTTTTACCGATCCAAAGTTAACACGCCGCTGATCGCCGCAGGATTAAACCTCTCTTTTTGGCCTTTTGGCTTCATTATTCGCTCCTTAGGTGGTTATTTCGTAAAGCGTGAGTCAAAAAAGGATCAGATTCACTCGCGAGTGCTTCAACGCTACGTAACCTATCTGGTCAAACGCGGGCATTCTCAGGAGTTCTTTATTGAAGGCGGGAGGAGCCGTTCAGGGAGAATGCTGGCTCCCAAATTGGGTCTATTATCAACTTTGGTTGGTGCCTACGTTGATGGGTTAAGAAAGGACGTAACGGCCATTCCCGTCTCAATCAGCTACGAAAGAGTGGTCGAAGAAAGCGTATACGGGAGGGAGAATACCGGCCGGGCCAAGGAGAAGGAAAATCTCTTTTCCTTGTTTAAAGCGATGAAGATCTTCCGCCACAAGTATAGTGAAGTTGTGGTCGTCTTTGGTGAACCGATTTCAATCTCGGCCGCAGCTGAAAATCTTGTGGATGGACTATCCTCAGAGCAGCAGATAAAACAGATTACTTCGAACCTTGGAACTGCTCTAATTTCGGCTATAAGAAACCAAGTCAGTCCTACCCTTACTTCACTTTCATGTGCGGCGCTGCTGATGGCTCCTGGATACGCACTCAGACAACGAGATCTTGTAAAGGCGCTCGCCTCGTTGTGTAACCTACTCGCAACCCTGCGCCGGAAAGGGGAGAAAGTCGGGGAATTTACCCCGTCTTTGGAGCGATTTATTCAAGGCGAGGATACTCGCATATTCGACCTTCAGAGAAGCGGAATAGTTTCAATCGACTCACTTAGGGATAGTAAGATCTTTTTCATCCCTGGTGAGAGACGGTTTTCGGCCGACTTTTATAAAAACGGAGTGATTCACCTTCTATTCAAACCTGGAGTGCTGTCATTGCTAGAGACCTTGCGGGGTCGAATTAGCGCCCCCGATCTAACTCTAGTTCACTCCATTTTTCAGCATGAATACCTTCTATCGGAGAAGGCTGACTTCCTGACTGAAATTGAGCGCCTTTTGAAAGAGCTTGAAGTCGAAGGAAGCGCCTATAAGATGGATGATCAGTGGCGCGTAAATCGTGAAAGCGAGCTATTCATTCCGGCAATCCTACTTAGTTCAGTTCAAGCTCATCTTTGGTTCAGGCGAAACTTACTCTCCCCGCCTTCGTGGGTACTGACTCAAGGTGCAGAACAAAAGCAGATGATCTCGACCGTCGAATTCTTCAACTTCCTGAAGGAGAAATTCAGATTGGCGTCCAGACTCGGCGGATTATCAAGCACTGAAGCCTCATCTAAGGCTGCTCTTGAAGGCGTTCTAGATTCGCTGCTAAGACGAGGGTTGATCAGTCTTTCCTTTTCACCCAAAGGTAAGCGTTTAATATCAGTTGAGGAGCGGGCTGAAGGGGAACTGCAATTCTTAGATGATTGTAATCAAGCGCTTTTGAGTCATCTCGATTCGGTCCAAAAGCGCATGGTGATCGGATGACAAGTAAAAGCCACCTCCCAAACCCGGAGCAATTCATGCCACGCCGTCAGGTTGTCATGCTGGTAATATTATCAGAGCTGTTATTAGCTATCCTGGCAGGCGGCTTAATTTGGCTTACAGGAATCCATATTCCGATAAGTTACTCGCCAAGCTCGATGATAACAGGGTTACTTGCCGCATTTTTTCTGCTGCTGATAAACCTCCCACTTTTTGAGTTTGCCCCGGCGCCAATCGACCGTGCGCTTAGGCTTTCTGAATTTCGTTCGAGCGTAATTTTCCCGTTAGTTGGAAAACTTACTATGTTTGATGCTGTTTTGGTCGGTATAAGCTCCGGCTTTGCTGAGGAGTTATTCTTTAGGGGCTTCCTACAGACGTGGATTGACGGCTATTTGGGTACGGAGCTAGGAGTTGTTCTATCAGCCCTGCTCTTTGCTTTAATCCACTTTGGCAGCGCTTCGTGGGAGTTTAGGGGGCTAGTTATCTTGTATTTTGTTGTGGGGGTGGTTCTGTCTGGTGAAATGTTACACTCCAACTCCCTGCTCGCTCCAATGGTAACGCACGGCCTCTACAACTTCCTGACCATTGTATTCTTGCGCCGATACAGTTTAGCTCGCCTCGGACTGACCCTAACTTGTTGCTGGAGCTCCTACCCCTGCTTTGCTGGAAGCAAAATAGCCAAGAAGCTTAAGGTACTAGACTAGTTATTCCCAACCCCCAAATGATTGAAGAGACAGCTAGATTTTAATTCAGAATCAATTACGCCTCGCCGAACATATTACTATATGCTAAATCACATTATGCTCATCTTTCGGCTGCGTATGGCTAGATTCGGGAGGACTCTACTCTCCGGGCTTTTTTTGTGTTCCTTTGTTGGGGCCGTGATAGCTCCGCTAGAGAGCTTAGCTCAAGTTCCAAAGAAGCGAATACAGAAACGGATTAACGTTAGAAATTACCAAGAATCTAGTAGCAGCGAGCCTTCACGCTTCAGTTTGGCGCCCCAATTTAGCGATATCTTCGACTCTTCGATTGACTCCGATCTATACGACCCTAGAGGTCTCGCTCACCTCAGATATCTAAAGGATCAAGCCCAGCCATGGTGGGATCCAGATGGAATCGATCCTGATGAGACAAGAGAAGTTGTCCAGAGAGTCTTGGTAATCAGAAGTGCACAGTCAGTTGTTCCGGTCATTAAGCGCTCTGATTTAAAAGAAACCTATCGCGACATGAAGCAGGCGTACCGTTCCGTAACCGATACGTTTAGATATAGCGTTCAGGATCAGGGCAATTCGATCCTAATTTCTAAAGAGCACCAGGGAGAGAAGCTAATCGAATTAAATCTTGAATTGGACGTCAATACCGGGTTCGATCCGGCTTTAAACATTGGGGACGACCTACGACTGCGCTACGACTGGTTGAAAGCAACACCGCTGCTTGAGTTTGAAATAAATTTCTAGAGCGTCTGTAATAGCTTAGATTGCTTGAGCTAACTGCTTAACAGTAGTATACCCATCTCTCATTAATTATTGCTTAATTTTTGGATTTTACAATGAACAAATATATGCGCTTAACCATTAGTTTAACACTGTGCGCTTTGCTGGCTCTCCCTCTCGGATGCAGCAAGAAAGAGTCGTCTAGTTCGCAAGCCAGTCCAGCAGCTAATGTTTTGTTGTCCAGAATTCCGAAGGATGCGCAAGGCTATATCACAATTGATACGTCCTCAGAGCAGTACGAAAACTACCTTAAGACTCCGTGGTCAGGAGATGTCTCGCTTTTCAGCGAAGATAGCGCTGCTCTACTAGAAGATGGGACCATACCGGGAACAAGTGCGTCTGGTGCCCAGAGCATGATCAAAATATTTAAGAGCATTATGGGCTCAAAGGCGGCGACCGACATTCCTAAGGGCCCTGGTGTAGCGTTTGTAAAGTTCTCATCCGAGTCCAACGGCAAGGCGGCAAAGATAGAAGCTGGCGCTATATTCGAGCGAAAGAAGGGAGGGCCAATTAACGCTCTTCTTGAAACCACCAAGACGGAACTTAAGAATGAGCAGATAGCTCTACAGGACGAAGAGATCGATGGGCGTAAGGGATTTTCTCTAAGTACTCCCCCACCCCCAGCAGACTCACCCATTACCTCTAGTGGTAAATTGTTTATTGTCGCTGACGACTCGCTTTTAGCTGCGGGGACAACGCGCGAGATGGTTTCGGCACTACTCAAGCCCGGGGCCGCAGACAGCGTTCCAACATTGAATTTTAGCCCTTATTTTGCCAAAACAACTCAAGCTCTTGGCCAAAGAAATGGGGAGATGCTGTTTGGAATAATCGACGTGGCCGCGCTAATTGATCGCATGAGTGGCTTGTCTAGCGGCGCAGAGTTTAAACCCTCCGACATCCCTGTTCAGGCTTTCGCGTTTTCTCGCTCTTTTGTATCGACCCCGCAGGACGCCATGGCCCTCTCACTTGAGGCCAAAAATGACGAACAGAAAAAGTTAATAAACGTAGTTGAGAACTCTCCAGCCACAGCCCTCGCCTCAAATGCTCCGTCCGGTGCGGTGTTTCATCTGCAGTTGGACGCCGGCACGATAAAGAATGTTCTTAAAATAGCGACTGAGAAGGGCAGTGCCCCCCCACTGCCGCCTGAGGTGCAGACTCAAATTGATAGTATAAAGCGCCTCGGAATTACGGTAAAGAATGCGGAAGGTGCCTCACTCTTCCCGGCTTTATTGATCAGCGCTCAATCAACCCAGGCTGAATCGTTGAAGAATTCCCTTAAAGCTATGCTCGGAGCTTTAGGCGCTGCTCAAGGTCTACCTGTTGCCGGTTGGCAAGAAAAGAGTGTTGAGAACGTCCCCGTGTCCTTTATGCAGACCCCCATTGGTGTTGGTGTTTATGTTGCAAGTACATCCGATTTACTCACCATCGCGTCTAGCGAAGAGGCATTAAAGGGTTCGTTGCTCGCGCCAAAGACCGCCTCTGCTTCATTGGCTGGCTCCTTACCAAGTGACTTCATAGATTTAATGACTGGAGCTAACTCGGTCGGTTTAACCTTTATCGACTTTGGAGCGGCGGCCAAGCTGATTGAAAGTTCCGCCGGCACCCTCTCGATGTTTACAGGTGGACAGCCCCCAATGGAAGCACAGAAAATTACCGATCTTAAAAAGCTCGGACGTATGCTGTACGTACTGAAATTGGAGCCAGGCGTATTGACTATTTCTAGCCGCACCAGAGAGAGCCTGGACGGGTAGTTTAAAGAGTTGAATCCCAGAACTTCGGACGTTCATCTGTAATCTCTATAAAGAGGATTACAAGATGGACATTTTTGAGAAACTTGAGCACTTATCCAGTCGTTTAGACCACTTAGAAAGTTCTGCCGAGTGGATTGCCCGAGAAAGCGTCCATACCGATAACGCCATTTCCCAAACCGCCACGTTGATTATGGTGCTCGCTGATGAAGTCAGGGAAAAGATCTGTACCCTTGTTAGGGACATCGAGCGAGGCGTGGACAGCGACGAATTGAACTAGGAACCTAAGCTCGGTAATTGCCTCGCCTGGTCTAAACAATATCTACTTGTCCTTTCAACAGTTTAACTAAAAAGCTGAAACACTTCCCCCCTACACCCTGATACGTGTTAAAGAGCGATTCTACAGATTTAATTGATCGCTCTACTTTGGTGGTGGTTCATGTCGTTTGCAGCAATAAATGGTCGAGTCATCGGAGCGCTCTCCGGTAGGTGGAAGGTAAGTAACCTTAAATCATCCGTAGAGAAAAGCAGAGCTCCCTCGAAAAGAATTCTCCTACTCGCAGCTATTTTGATCGTGATCCAGATTCTAGATGGCGTCTTCACTGGAATGGGGGTTGTGATTTACGGTTCTTCTATCGAGGCTAATCCGATCATTCGTGCCTTGATTGATTCGTGGGGTGTCGCTAACGCCCTTGTCTTTGTTAAAGCCCTGGCAGTTTTCATTGTATTTGGACTGGTCATGCTCTCAAGCTACGTAAACTGGATGGAGAGAGCTATGAAAACAGTAATCTGTATCTATATGATATCAGCGTTAATCCCCTGGTCGCTGATTCTAATCAGACATATTTAGGTTATATTTCCCTCCGTCGGTATTTTATACGTCAAGAAAAGGCAGAGCAATGCCTCTAATCCGGAACCGCTTTGCTATAGCAGTCCCCACTGAAAGTGTCCGGAATCGGCCATAGAAGTTGCCAACTGCTACGGCTTATGGCCGACCCGGCTACTGGCTTCGCCAGGCCGGGATAGTGGGAGCCCGAGGAGGGCGACCCGCTCAGCTTATGGCTGAGCGGCCTTCCGGCTGACGCCGGGCCCCTAAACAAAGAGCGTTCACCAATTAAGAAGCGGCCTCAATCCGAAGGATTGAGGCGATTATTTAATAGTGAGGACTGCTATTTGTTTTCCCTCCGGGGGTTTTGCCTCCGGCAAAATAGAGCGCCA
>CAZJXY010000189.1:0-6975 GCA_964549925.1 uncultured Bdellovibrionales bacterium
GTCGGTTACAATTCCAATGGCTTTAATTGTTATCCCTGCTTCACTTTTTAAGCAACTTTGCGAGCTTCAGCTCGATTACTAGATGTGGGAGATTTGTCAGTCGACCAAATACATGATCTAGTTCTTCTAATTCGAGGACGAAAGGTCATATTGTCTTCGCATCTCGCAGAACTCTATGAGGTGCAAGTCCGTGCGCTTACACAAGCGGTGAAGCGCAATATTGACCGTTTCCCTGAAGATTTTATGTTCCAACTGACCCCAGAAGAGGTAGACTCTTTAAGATCACAGAATGTGATCTTGAACGTAGGCAAAAGGGGCCATAACATCAAGTACTTACCTTACGCCTTCACACAAGAAGGTATAGCGATGCTTTCTAGTGTGCTCAACAATCCTCGCGCTATCTTAGTAAATATTGCGATTATGCGAACGTTCGTAAAGTTGCGCGAGCTTATGACCTCACATCGCGAGCTAGCTCAAAAAATTGAATCACTCGAGCGCCGCTACGATGGGCAGTTCAAAGTAGTTCTTAACAGCATTCGTAAATTGATCGATGCGCAACCAACGGAATTGGTACGAGTACCACCAGCTAGAAGAAAAATCGGTTTTCGGAGTGATCAGGAGCGATAATGGTTAGCGTCACTGGCCGTGGCCCAGAATGACGCTTCGAAGTTTCAATTACGATCGCGGGCCAGGGTCCAGTGAACGCATTTGTCCCGTAAATACACGGTCGACAAATTCTTGTCCTGATTCCGTTAGGCACAATGCCTCTTTGCCGGTAACTGAGTTAGATGGAGTACATCGGTGAATCCAGCCCATTTCTACTCCCGCCATGAGTCCTATAGAAATCACCTCTTTCCCCAATTTTTCACCGAGGTAAATTCGCAAACTGTCCTGAATTACGGGACGAATTTCAGCTAAGTTAACCCACTGTGCGACGGAACCACCACCAGCCAACATGAAGGCTGACAGTGCATAGGCATAAGGTTGATGACGACCCGGCACATGATCGAGAAGAGAATCGCTAAGAGGCTCTATGTGCAACTGTCGTAATTGCAAATTTCGACACAGCATTTCGCCGGGTGAAGCTCTAAAGGAAACAGGTCGAGGAAGCGCCTCGCGCTCAAGCAACATAATTCTCCACTCCTGCTCTGGAGTTGAGTCGGTCCAGATATCAAGATCGGGTAATATGTCAGCGTATGTGATAGCCGGTTTCACTTGAAAAATCCTTCACGGGATAACGTAATGGCTAACCACACCCCCCAATCCCACCCCCAGTGAGGTGCCGAAAGTGTAAACCATCCACCCTAGTTTCTCAAAACTATAAATACCTCAAACTTTTCCGCAGTTTGCTACGCTAAATTATTAGGAAAACTCAAAGCCTCCAAAGGGAAACTACTCGAACCCACGGAAGCTAGCACCCTTTAAAATCGTTCCAGGAAACTTTGGAAACTAACCATCAGTGATCAGACTAGATCTCCAAAACTACGAAAATTTCCTAATATTTTAAGCTCTTAGGTAACAGATTCAATTCGAGTACTTACTCCATATACAGGAGCAATCCAGCCCAAAACAGCGATCTGTGAGTAGAGGTCTATAATGAAACCACTTAACGCTTTAAATATCCTCGCCATCGGGAGCGCCGCTGCGGCGTTGCCGCACGAACTTGCTAAATCTGCACCAGATGTGCAGAAAGAGGAGAGATCTACCCCCTCAGCGGCAAGTGAGATCCTTGGGATTATCTCAATTAGCCTCTATGCATTTTGGCGCGCGATTCGCTTCATGGGTCGAACTCTAATCGGATACCTTCGCCATCACCCTTTTCACGCCGTATTAAATCTGATCTTCCTAATTGGTTTAGCACTTGTAATTGTGACCGGTTCGGAGATGCATAAACAGCTTATCCTAACCCGCATCTCAGATCAGACGATTGAAAAGATCATTCAAGGTTCCCAGTTTACGCGGGAGTTTAACTCAGTATCGGCCAATCGAGACGGAAGCCGAGAATTCTTTCGAGTCGGAGCTCCCAAATGGATTCAAAAAGAGAGTATTCGAGCGATATTGTTTCATGCTCGCAAAGCCGGTTTGAGCATTGAAGATCAAGTGGTACTGTTGGCTACAGCCGATATTGAATCAGGCTTTAATCCACTCGCCCGTGCATCAACAACGACTGCCTGCGGACTGTTCCAATTCGTACAGCGAACTGGCGAAGCTTATAGTCTAAGTCAAGAAGAGTGCATGGACCCTTGGCTAAATGCCCGAAGCGGGGTCGAACATTATATGCAGAATTTGGATCAACGGGTGCGCCCAAAGGTTGAAAACCTGGAAGGTGTTGAGCGCGCCTTTAGAACGTTCGAACTTTCCTACTACCTGCATCACGACGGCCCAAATTCCTCAAACCCAGATAACGACGTAAAAGCGATCGTCTTGGGAGGGAGCCAGTTTCTCTTCGCTGCATATAACGTTCTTCAAGACGAAGCCGCGTCCGAAAAACTAGCGCCTACATTCGGTCAGATCTTTTCTCAAAACTTGGTAAAGCTTTTGGACGAAATATACTCGGCGGCGTGGCCGACAGTTAGCGCCAGCGCAGCGCACGCCGAAAAGGTCGAAGTCGCCGCCGTTTCAAATGCTCAGCGCTAACTGCCACACTCAATTTTTGGACTCGAATGCCTTGGTACCTAGGATTCTCGCCTGGTGCTCACTCAAATTGGGCTAAACTTCTAGTCCGTCGCCAAAACGACTATATTTGAGCTTTTGCTATGGGCTCTAGTTCTCTCAATAATTTCGCACGAATAAATCTAAAGCCCGCTGAGATGCCACTCGGCGAGGTTGAGGTAAGTTCACTGTTTCCAATATAACCGTGTCTCCCCCCAAACTCCTCCTCTCACACTAGATATCAAGCTCCTACAGAAGACCTCCGAAAAATATCTGTGAGGCGTGATAACGCCTCAATATTAACCTTTAACGGGGATTCTATGAACAAGATAAAACTAATTGGAGTAGTGGCAACACTGCTATTTGTAAGCACGCAGTCAGTATTCGCTTTGGACCTTAAACTAGTGAATAAGACTGACAGGGACCTTCATCAACTTTTTGTTGGTCCAGCTGGTTCAGAGGAGTGGGGTCCCGATCAACTTGGAGAAGACGTTGTAGAGAACGGTGCTACCTTTACACTGACAGAGATCCCAAAAGGAAAATATGATGTCCTTTTTGTCGACGAGCACGGCGATAAATGCGATGTGCGTGATGTCGATTTCTCAAGTAGCGAAGAGTTTGTGATGACCAAGAGCATCATTAAGGGGTGTCAGGCGGCAACAGCTGCAGACGAAGAAGAGGGAGAAGACGAGGAAGCAGAATCCTAATTCTCGATCCTTTCATGTTTAGCTATTAAAGCCTCTCAGCAATTGGATCATATCCCGGAGCTGAGGGGCTTTTGCATATTAATCCAATAAAATAAGATGGTCGAAAGTTGGAGAAAACTTCGATGGCAACATATAAAAGACCCCCGTCAACAATATGGATAAGTTGGTACCGCTAGAAACCCAAGCTGAGGGTTGAGTTCTGAATTCTTCTCCGATATCGATCTGTCAGATTGAAGCCACCACCACGATTTTTTGGTTGACTTAGAATTGGTATTACTTTACCTTGAAATAATGATTTCTCATTCGTTCTCAAATTATTATTGCATGACCGGTCGGCCGTCGGCCAAGGCCGCGCACGCCCTCCCCGCCGGGGTAGCGCTTGATCAGCCTCAAGCCTAAAAGGCGATAGCAATAACCTCCAAAAACTTTAAAATAGCCCTAAAAACTTAATATTTTCCTCTCCCCAGGTAGTAACCCTATGGAGCAAAACGTAATTGAAGTTAAAAACTTAAGAAAAAAATTCCTGGTCAAACAGAAAGAAGCCGGCTTTGTTGCGGGATTAAAGAATATCTTTGGCCCGACCTACAGGGAAGTCGAGGCAGTGGATGATATCTCCTTTGACGTAAAAAGGGGGGAGTTGCTTGCGTTCATTGGACCAAATGGAGCAGGTAAGAGCACCACCATAAAAATGCTCACCGGAATTTTATGGCCGACAAGTGGAGAACTCTCTGTGCTTGGAAGCGCACCGGTTAAAGAGCGCTCAAAGCTAAGCTATAAAATTGGCTCTGTCTTTGGCCAGAAGGCACAGCTTTGGTTTCACCTACCTGCAATAGATAGCTTTATTCTTTTCGCACGGATGTATGAGCTGGATAATTCGCAGTTTGAGCGTCGACTAAAATACTTAACCGAGGCTTTAGAGATCGGAGAGTATCTTCGCACCCCCGTGCGAAAGCTCTCGCTCGGTGAAAGAATGCGCTGCGAAATTGCGGCCTCACTATTACACTCACCAGAGATTCTGTTTCTGGATGAGCCAACGATCGGTTTGGACGTAATCGCGAAGCAGCATATCCGTGAGGTGATTCAACACCTTAACAAGACTGAGGGTGTCACTATATTCCTCACCTCGCACGACGCTGGTGATATCGAAGCGCTGGCTAAACGCACCATGGTGATAAACCACGGGACAATCTGCTTTGACGGCTCAACCGAGAGTTTCAAGCGGAAGTACGTGCGCACGAAGACCGTTGAGATTGTGATTGAAGAAGATACGGAGAGCTTTAAGTTTGTCGGTGGAAAGATCTTGGAGCAAGGTAAGTTTAACTTGAAAGTTGAACTTGATACCGAGACAGCCTCGATCGAGAGACTTTTGGACTACGCTGTTAGAAACTTTACGATCCGAGACATCAACATCTTTGAACCTGAGATGGAGAGTATTATTGCGATGATCTATCGGGAGCAGAGGCAACTTAGTGGAGGTTCCAAATGACACCGAGTTTAAGTCAGTTAAGAAAGTACTATGCAATCGTTGCGGTTAATTTCCGTTCAGAGCGGATCTACTTCGCTAATTGGCTAGCAAGCTCTGCAGCAATTGGTCTAAGAATCTGGATCCTTGCGCAGCTCTACCGCGCAACCTACGCCTCGATGAATCTGACCGAAGCAAACGGTTTAAGCATTGCAGAATTAGTTTGGATTCTCGCCTTAACCCAATGCTTTGGACGCATGACTTCAGGCTCAACCGACCGAATCATCTCTGAAGACGTAAGCTCAGGTAATATTGCTTACCACCTAACCCGTCCAATTTCCTACATATTATTGCAGTATTTTACCTATTGGGGGAAGGGATTGGCGTTTCTGGGTGAGTCCATACTTGCCGGCGGAGTCGTGACTTACATTTTGGTCGGCGGGCTGGAGCTCTCTCTTGAATCGGTGTTCTCCGGCTGCATACTTTTATTTTTAGGTTCAACACTGCACTTTTTGCTCTCTATGGTGATTGGCTTAATTGCATTCTGGACTGAGGATACCTCTGCCTTTTGGTGGATCTATCATAAGGCTTACATAATTTTAGGCGGTATGATTATTCCTCCACAACTTCTTCCATCTTTTTGGAGAGATGTAGCTGAGGCTCTGCCTTTTAGCCAACTTTTTTATTCAGCAGCAAAGAGCGTCTCAGCTTTTGATCCTCAGTTTTTTATCAATTCTTTACTTCGGCAAGGACTTTGGATTGGGGCGCTTACATTAGTGGTACATCTAATGTTTAGCCGAGGCTCGACCAGAGTAGCAGTTAACGGAGGTTAATATGATTAAGACATTTATAACCTATTTGAGACTTACCCTATTTTTGTGCGGCCAAAGTGTACTTCGTGCGATGGAGTATCGCGCTAGTTTTATCTCACAAGTCTTTGGAATGTTTGTAAACAACTTCTGCTGGCTTGGTCTTTGGTTTTTGTTTTTCAAAAAGTTCCCGGATGTAAACGGTTGGAGATTCGAGGATTCCGCCCTTTTATTGGGGTTTTCCTGCGTCGCGGCCGGGATCATGATTGCATTTTTTTGGGGAGCATTTGATCTTTCGAGGACCATATATCGTGGTGAACTCGATTACTATCTAGGGTTTCCTA
Source organism: uncultured Bdellovibrionales bacterium (assembly GCA_964549925.1). Taxonomy (GTDB): domain Bacteria; phylum Bdellovibrionota_C; class UBA2361; order UBA2361; family J135; genus CAZJXY01. The sequence goes on from CAZJXY010000189.1 coordinate 5,975, forward strand.
AGAATGTCTTATGGCATGTCTCGATTAGTAAAGGCCGCATGTCCGGTGTAGGCGACATTTTATCCGGATTAGTCATGTGTTTGTTTGTGCTCGATTTCACATTTACTAATGTAATCTTATTTATATACGTCACCGCACTCTCAGCGCTTGGGCTTTATAGCTTTACGATCATCGCTCATTCTCTCGCCTTCTTTTTCGGAAACTTTGAAGGTGCTGCGGATGAATTGTTCTGGTCAGTGATTACTTTCGGAATCTATCCAAGTAGTCCGTTTACTGGAGCTTTAAAGATCATAATCTGCACCTTGATACCGGCGTTTTTTATCTACATCCTTCCGATTGATCTCCTGCGAGAATTTTCTTGGGGCGGATTATTGATGCTTACTGCCGCAACGGTTGTGCTATTTTTAGCTGCAGTAGCAACGTTTTATCTCGGATTGCGGAGATATGAATCAGGAAACCTGATGCAGGTGAGGGTGTAAACCCATCTCGGCGTTAGATTGCTGCGTTCAGTTATGAAATATAACCCTGGGAGAATTAATCAGAATATCGCGGATAGTGAGCTCCCCGCGCGTATACTGATCCTTAAGCTCAGAAGGTAGTCCAACGTCGTCTGCGAGAATGAATTCTGCTTCTGTCTGCCCTCGTGACTCTAGCAAAGCCGGGATGTCGCTAAAAGTCTCTCTCAATAACTCTACCATCGCCGGCATCATCGTTGATGCGAAGCCGAGCATCCCCGCTGCGGCCTCTCTGAAGTCGGGATTCGCCCGATCCAGCCTAGCTCGAATTATTTTTTCAACTACGTCGCTCTCCCCCATCAGCTCGAAAGCAGCGATCTTAGCATCAACTAAACTTCTTATGCTCGCAGGAACGTTTAGTTGGTTCCTTTCTTTTAGTCGATCAATTGCAATCTCAACAAAACTACGCATAACCTCCTTCTCTGCCTCTGAACTCTGAAGATATTCCGGCTCCTTAAGTAATGCGTTTGCGAGAAAATGAGCTAC
>CAZJXY010000190.1:0-6926 GCA_964549925.1 uncultured Bdellovibrionales bacterium
CGATGTTAGTCCGGTGAAGGAGAAGATACCTTTCTGGTCGCTAACGAAACCAAAATCAAGATCGTTTTGCCTAAAGGCAGCAGAGATCGCCCGACGTTTGTTGATAATATTCTCGCGCATCTGCTCTAACTCCTTTCGCCAAGCAGCATTGCGGCTCGGGTTAGAGAGAATTTCATGGGCGATTCTAGCCACTGGGCGCACGGGGTTAGACCAGAGTCTTCTTACCTGTGTCTTAATCCAGCTATCCATGATCTCTGTAAGCGAAACTTTATTATTGGCTCCGGTATCAACAAGCTTCCCCGATGTAATGAGATGCAGTACCCCGATACGCTCGTCATAGAACGACATGGTCTTTGAGAAGCTTTGAATCGCAATAAAGAACGGCACGATTTCTGCCGCCTGCTTTACCATAAACCCATCTTGTTCGAGTCCATCGCCAAAACCTTGATAGGCTATGTCGATCACCGGAATATGGGCACGTTTTTGGCAAATCTCTAGAACCGATTTACTTTGAGTTGGCGTAAGATCCATCCCTGTCGGATTTTGGCAGCAACCGTGAAGGACAATTATGCTGCGCTCCGGAGCCTTCTCCAAACGTTCGCACATCTCTTCAAATCGAACTCTGCGCTTAGCTCCGTCCCAGTACGGGTAACTTTCGACTTTAAATCCTAAAACTTCGCCGTCTGGCATCTGATGCTTAAAAATCGTGGCATGCGGGGCCCAAGTTGGGTCGCTTACTAGCACTAAGCTTTTTTTAAACCATAGTCGCAGTATCGATTGGGCAAGGCTCACTCCCCCGGTTCCGCCCAGAACCTGAGAGCTGGTTATGCGTTTTGCATCCCGCAATGATTTCAAAGTATTCTCGGCGCCGAGGAAGAGTAATTCTTGAGCAGAAAGATTAAATTCTGGAAGACCGGTTATCGGAAGGTATCCTTTCCCTTCACGTTTTTGGATCGCTTCGATTTCTCTTACTACATTTAGTACTGGAACGTTCCCAGCTTCGTCCCGGTAAACACCAACACCAAGATTGATCGGATTTCGCCCCGCCTTTACGGCTGCAGCCACCTCTTCATTTAGCCCCAAGATTGGATCTGCCGGGGCTGGTCGAATTGAACTTAAAACTGATTCAGGATCTAACTTACTCATAATTTCTCCACGTTTTCGGAGCATAGAGTATCAAAGCGAGGTAAATTCGCAAGCAGAGGAGTATTTACCAACGCTTAACGGGAATGCCGATAAAGGGCGAAATTCTTATCGTTGTAGATCTGAATCCAGGACGGAATTTTCGGCAGAATTTGATTTAAAGCCGAGTCTGCTGCCACTACGGCTGCATCCGTATCTAACTTCTCCAAACTCTCTCGCCACCCCGGTCCAACACGAAAAAGTTCGAAGCTTTCTCTAAAGCGCTCCCATGGAACAAACTGGGTCCGTCCATCAGTCGTAACTCTAAAATCTTTTTCCGGGGCAGCAAGATATAACTCCCAGCGGCACCAACCTCCGTAATTAAAGTTAGTTAAGACTCTAATGTGATCACGTCCGACAGTTGGAGTCATCTCAGTTAACCCTAAGATCTTACACGCCACGAGGGGGTATTTTGCATGAAGGTGCTCTAATTTTGGATTGACCCATGGCATCTCTCTAATCGTAAGAAAAGCGGCGAGTAAAAGGATCGATACCAAAGAGAGCTTAGCCGGAAGAGACTCACGTTTAAATATTGATGGGGCCAATTTGCGGATAGCGACTCCGCCGTGCCGCATGACGAAGGGAAAGCCAAATATCACAAATATGGGGAGAAATTTTATGGCGCGGATAGCTAAAAGCGGTGCCACTATGGCGCAAAGGGTAATCCCCGGACGGGCCAAGCAGTATCTCGTTCGAACCAAACGAGCCAATAAAACCAAATAGGCAAGAAGCGCGGCCACGACGAATTCGCTTGAACTAAATCCCGGACTTAATTCGGAAATTGAAGTTCGAAGCTGCTGCGGCATTGAGATGTAATCATAAAGCAGAGTGTAATTCTCAAGACCATACGGGGAGACGACTCCAACTAGCGAAAGCAAAAGCAGTCCGACGAATTCCGTTCCAAGAGATCTTCTGTGCACCAATTTCGGAAGAACTCTCATCGAGAAGTAGAGAAAGGGGATAAAGACCCAATACACATGTAGGTTAACATGTATGGTCCCAAGTACGAGGAGAAACGGGAGCTCGTAGGCACGCTTAGGCGCGAGTAACGTTCGGAAGGAAAGAGCCACGAATAATACAGAGAGAAGTTGCGGGCGAACGGAAGTAACGTGAAACAATAGGAGTGTCGCGCAGACTAAGCCTAGAGTGGCAAGCAGCACCGATTTTTTCTGCCCCTGGCTGAGGTAAAATATATCGAGCAGTACCACCAACAAATAGCCAAGCAGCAGCCCGGTGAAGGCCCGCAGCAATTCATAACCCCCAGCAAGATAGAGGGCGTAGAATAATAGTTGGGCAAACCAATGGTAGTCATGCCAGGTCGAATTTAAGGAGTTTACCGGATCGAAGGAGGGGAGGGCGTGATGGTTTGCAATCCAAGCTCCACCGAATAGGTGCCAACCTAGGTCGGGGTCAGTTGCGGCCTTCCCCCAAAAGGTGAGTCCAAGAAAGAGTGCAAGGAGGTACGAAAGCCGGATAAAACGAAGCTGATCTTTATCGAATTTTCCCAGAATTCGCTCCATGTGGACAAAGCCTTTAGGTTCGTGATAACGAGTACAATCCTAACGCGGGCGTAGCTCAGCTGGCCATATTACTTCTATTCGAACTTGGCTTTGCCAAGATTCGAATTACGACCAGGGCCAAACCCTGGACCCATTAGCCAGCTGAAGTATAGTTCGTGTGGATTTTTCGGTGTGCGGGCGTAGCTCAGCTGGCTATATTACTTCTATTCGAACTTGGCTTTGCCAAGATTCGAATTACGACCAGGGGTTCGATACTCACCCCTGGACCCATTAGCCAGCTGAAGTATAGTTCGTGAGGTTTTTTCAGTGTGCGGGCGTAGCTCAGCTGGCTAGAGCGCTTCCTTGCCAAGGAAGAGGTCGAGAGTTCGAATCTCTTCGCCCGCTCCATATTTTCCCTATTCGAACTTTTGCTCGCTTAGCGCTGGCAAAGGAGTTGTCGAAGTAATTGATCTTAATCCTCACGATTATAGGAGCTAGTGTATGTATAGACCAAAGAAAGGTTATAAACTTGCTCGTCCTGACCGAAAACTCACGGTTGGAGCTTCGGTAAGAATAATGCGTGAACTTCAAGAGCTGACCCAAAGTAAACTTGCTAGGTTAAGCGGTATCCCTCAAGCTACTATTTCTGCGATTGAGCATAATCGTATATCTATCGGGATCGAGCGTGCTAAGACATTAGCTAAAGTACTGCGGTGCCATCCGGCAGTTCTTGTATTTCCCAGTTGGGATGTGGATGAAGAAAGTAAAAAGCTCGCGGCTTAAAGTTTAATAGCAGATTCCACACCTAAAAAATTTACTCGCGCGATATCGCTGGAGCTCTTATCTCCACTAACGAGAATATAGCGGTTCCTTCGAATCGAAGTGGAACTAAAGCCAGAAGTTTTTTATGGCTTCCTCGGAGCGCACCACTCAACTAACTTCTTAACAAGATAGGGTGCGTTATCAGTGAGAGAAAATATCTGGCTGAAGTTTCCATTCATCAAGTCATTAACATTGAATTTTGAAAAGTCCGTGCCGTTAGCTAAAGTGCTTCCAGCCTCGTATCCAGCGAAACCGGCTGCTGCGCTAATCAAAGTGCCCAACGTATTATTGGGCATGAATTTTTTGGCCACGCTAAAGGCGAGGATACCTGAACCGATCCCAATCATGAATTGAGCAACCTCTTTTAATCCACCGCCGTTAGAATAAGTAGTGGCGGCTTCTTGAATTTGTAAAAATTTTGCTAATTCTTCGTCTGTGACCTCTCCGTTGGCGTTGTCTTTACGAAACTGCTTAAGCTCAGCAAGTTTTACCTGGAAATTATCATCGTAATCTTGAAGACCTAAGTGATCGAGAAATCCTTTCTTGTCTTTCTTGATACCCTCTAGCGCTTCGATCGCTTTATCGATCTCTTCAAGCCGCTTTTCTTTAGGGAGATGAAACCAGTGCATCTGGTCTTTTTGGGAGACCCACTCTAAAGTTTTATGAAAACTTTCGTTAGCGGCTACTTGAGCAGCGTGTTCACTTTGAGCGCGCAGTTCACCATCAAGATCGGAAACAACAGGAAGTCCGCTGGCTGCTAAGGGTGAAGTTGTTCTTGGAAGCTCTAGTTCCGCGACGCCGCCAAGTTGAGTCGATAATGAGTCCCCCATGGGTCTTCCTTCTTAAAACCTAACTTTCTCGCCCCAAATGTAAAATAACTCCTGTCATTTAACGTTATTAGCACTTATGCGGCTATTGTGACTTAAGGCTGCATAACACAGGAAAGAAGTAAATTTTTGGGGAATTTCAGTGATTTCTGAAGAGAGTAACTCCTTAGCGGCGTTGCAGCAGGAGTTTTTGTTAGTATTAGAGCGCGCGATTTCGTTAGAGCAGGCGGAGCATGAGTTCTACCGCGATTTCTATCACGTCTTTAACTTTGAGGAGCTTTCAAAGATTAAGGCCAGCATAATTCGTCAGGAAAATTTTATTGGAAATAGGATCGAAGGGTAAGGTAAGGATATGGCAGAGTTTGCGCATAAGAGAAACGGAACAGGCCCGGAACTAAGCGATGGGGTGGATTTTGAGCACCTTTCACCTTCTGGCTCCGGCCATCGCACGGTTCAAGATACCCGCCATGCCATCGGGCAAGAGCAGGGCCTACGTGCGAGCGCTGCTGTGTCTAGAGGTGTCAGCAATGCGCTCGATGCTTTTGGAATCGATCCTAATAAACAGACCTTGTCCGATAAGGCTGCTAGACTAATCAGTCGCGTAATCCCCGGGGTTGGTCATGCTACAGAGATTGCTGATGCGAGAGCGATTGTAAATAGCGGAGATCCCAGTAGGAAGAATGAAGCGCGAATTATGGCTGGCATGGCTGTGATAGATGGAGCTGCCGCCGCGACAGGTGTAGGAGCCCCGGCTGTTGCTGTACTCAAGGCTGCAAGTAACCTTCCCGGAGCGGAAAATCTTAATCCGACACGGCTGCTCGCCGAACGGGCTCTGAAGAACGCAGCGTTTAGAAGTGAAGTCGATCAATTAATCGGTTTAGCTCCAATTCAAGATTAACAGCTAATTACCTGCAATATCCACACGCTTGTGGTTTTTTGAGTCCTGATGCAACGTAGCGGGGATGAATCAATCCATAAATAGATCTGTCAATAAATTTAGGCGAGGCATCTTTCAAACCTTCGCTGTGCTGATAGTTGGGGTAGGAGCGGCTTTGTCTTTGATCTTCGACTTGGCAGAAAACATCTCCGATAAAACTTTTAGTTCAGGCACGGAGTGCACCTTTTGTACTCTGAGTTCCTCGCTGGAATTAGGGGTGGTGAGTCCGAATTCTGCCCCACCCGCGCCGGAGCTGCACGACTTTGTCGCTTATACCTTTAGCGAAGTGCTGCCTAAATCTTTTCTTTGGTTAAAATCGAGCCAGCCACCCGTGGGGCCGGGGTAGAACTTAAGCTCCGCCGAAGGAAAATCCATCGTTCATAAAGCCGATCTCGGCGCGTGTTGCAGCGGATTTAAGTCGAGCTTTTTTCGCTTCGTCTGAGTCTCCCGTAGCATCGTAAGCCTCCGCTAATGATTCCAATACTCCGATCGCCATAACCTGGGAGGTTTTGTTGCGTAGTTCAACTATGCGCCAAGCTTGCTGTGCGTATTTAAGCGCTTCTGCACCACGACTAAGACCCAAGCAGTAGTCGCTATATGCTTCATTCGCTAATATCGCAATCTCAGACTCAACTAGCATAGGATCCTTATTACAAATCGCCAGTGCATGCTCGAACTGGCCCTCTGCCTCAGCAAAATTTCCGCGTGACCTCTCGCACTGTCCTTTGACTATTGCAACTTGAGAATCAATTGCCGCCTTGGAAGTCGGATTTCTGCTTTCAACGCTTGATAGCGCTGCGCTCTCAAGTTCCGCCTCTGCCTGTTCATGACGGTCCTTATGCACTAGCAAGGAAGCAAGGCGTAAGTGAAAAATGGTGAGGTCTCTAGACTGACTCTCGTAAGGGGGGTGAACTTCAATAACCTTAAGCCCTTTTCGGAGCTTACTTTCAGCTCCATCCAGCTTTCCTTTCACTCCCAAAATTGTAGCTTCAAGACCGAGCAGCTGCACGTATTCAGCACTAATCTGTGAAATCCGAGTCGCCCGCGCTAAACTGGCAAAGTCCTCTGCGCTCTTAAAATCGCTATTTCCAGCGCAGGCTTCGCCGGCGTCAATTAATTTTTCCGCAAGTTCTGGAGATCCCCCGTCTGTCGTTGCTCTTGCCGCATTGATCGCGCGTTCTCTAAAGATCTTGAGCGACTCCTGATCCTCTCCTGCTTGATTAAGGAAACGAGCAAGCTGAACCTGGTAGGCATCAACTATTTCCGGATCATCTCCGCATGTTGAAACTGCCAACTGGGTTGATGTTCGCATTGAGCTAAGGGCATCTGAGCGCCTACCCTGTAGTAAGAGTGAAGAAGCCCGTACGCCTAAGATTTCGGCCATTTCAGAGCTATGTTCAAGGCCAGCTTTGCGCAGTGCGTCACAGCCTTGGAGGAGGAGCATCTCTGCGTCCTTATATCGACCGTGTGATAGAAGTTGTGAACCAGCAAACTTCAATACGTGGGCAGCGTCTTGAAGTTGATCTTGAGGGAGGCCGTTTATGCGGTGGAGCCCAACTTGCACATTCTCAACGAAGGCCCTTTCATCACCGTTCATTTCATGGGCGATGCCTAAAGCAAAATAAGGGGCAATCCTTACGATCTCTGGCGCGTCACTGT
>CAZJXY010000191.1:0-6924 GCA_964549925.1 uncultured Bdellovibrionales bacterium
ATTGCCGACCAGCTCTCCGAGCTAGCGACCCATAGTTCTGAACATCTTCCGCTTGGCATCTTGAGAAAGATGGCTGCGGCATCGGGCGAGCGTCTTCAAACTCTTGGTGAGCAAGCGAGAACCCTTCACCCACTTCTGCTTGGACACTCAGAGACGTCCAGACTGCTAAAATTGATTGCGATGAACGAATCTGGCGAATCAGAGAGACGTGGTGGAGAGATTCCAAATGTATACGAAAGAGAGTTTTTGAGCCTATTAAAAGTTCGTGGTTGGGAAGGAATCAAATCGGATCTGCTGATACTCTCCAAACTTAATTTTCCGAATTTGGTTCGGGTTAGGTTCGAGCTCGAATCCTTGAACGCTGATGTTGAAAAACGTGCGACAGAGATTGAGCAGAACTTTAAACTCGGACCTCCAAGATCCAGAGCGATCGCACTTCAGCTAGATCGCTCAAGCTACCTCGCAATAAATCTGGCTATCGAGCAATCAAGGATTGAACCAAAACTATTAGCCTCCATAGTGAAGCAAAAACCCGCTCTACTTGAGGAAAGCCCGGCTACTCTATCAGCTTTGTGCGCTCGAATAGTAGATTACTCGTCAAGCTATCAACGTTTGCTGCATCTGCGGGAGCTTAATCCAGAGAGTAATCCAGCAGCTTTTACCGATTTGACTTCTATCGCCAAGACTGAAAGAAGAGCTAATCTCTTTTTATCCGACCGAGTTGAGCGGCAGACCCACTTATCAGCCCAGTTAGCGCAAGATCTAGAGTTAATATATCGCGATGACCCAAAGACCGCGGCCTTTTCTCGAGGAGCGAGTCTAATAATGGCAAGCTATGCGATGGCGTCCTGCAATCACGCCGAACTTCCCCAACTCGAGCCATTAGCACTAGTTAATCTTTCAAAAGGTTGCTTTTCAAAACTTACTCTGCCTCGCACCGAGCTTGAAGACGTGATTGAAAACTTAGTAGCCTGCGGAGTGTTGGTGCGAGCAGGAAAAATCGGTAAAGCTTCCTTAGAGCTAAATCAAAGTCAGCTTGCGCACCCAAGTTTGGGGCTCGCTCTAGAGAAAATTAATCAAATAGTTAACGCGGAACGGATCCTATGTGAAGTGTCATCAAAGTACGAGTCAAAGCCGATTGATTATGACAAGTTGCAGAGGAAATTGGAGTCGCTCTCAACTGCCTCCACAAGCTTATCGGTCGCGCTAAGGACGAGCTTACTATCCTGCTTCGGACCCGAGAGTGATCTTAAATCCCAATTTGCTGCCCTGGAGCAAATTCTTAATTCCATCCCCCGGAGCAGTACGGCATCCTTTGAAAGCATGAAAGACCCATTCCGCAGTGCATTTGAACGAGCTTGCACTTTGGATGGCAAAAATCCGATCGGTCTCTCCGAAAAATCTCGAGAGAGTAAGCGCTGGTATTCTGATGCCTTCGAGAAGGCTAAGGGAGAGATTCTCTCATCCTTCGTCTCACCGAGAGAACGTTCTATCTCAACAAATATAGGTAGACTTGTTGAAACGGCCACTCTTGCGCTCGCTTTCGCCACTGAACTTCTTGATCTCGGATTGATTACGACACCGACCAGTCGCTTTGTCCGAGGTGAACTTACGGAACTCCAAAACCTAGGACAATGCACTCAAGGGGCTGGGCTAAGGCGGGATGAGTTAAGGGAAGTTCTTAAGTTACAGATAGATTCTCGCTCAGCTAAATTGGCCGCTGACCTGGGGTCAATCGAGCAGCGCTTTGGAAACATTCAGCCGATTTTACGCTTTGCAGTCAACGTGGCGGAATATTTGAAGGCCCGTGAAGCTAACGATGCATCCCTGGTTGAATTGGCGTTGTCTTATGTAACTGAAGACGCTACTCGTCTGAATCCCGAAAATCCTCTCGCTCACGCTACCTCGGTGATAAGACGCATGCGCGAGGCCGGTTCGATCGCAAACGACGGTGCCGTCTCGCTAGAGTCTGCACTCGCTGCAATTTTCTCTCATGCCGATAAGAGTTTTTGAAGATGACTGAAGTTGAGAGTAAGCATTCAGTCTCGTCACGTCCCGAAGACATGCGGGGATTTTACTTTTCTGACGAAGTGAGAACTGCATCTCGGGCTATGTTCAATCAGCTACTCAAGCGAGACGATCTCCTGGTTCGATCCAGCGAAATAACCTCGCTTGAAGTCGATCAAGCAGTCATTCCGGCGTCGAAACTAAGGATTGACTGCTATCATCCACTCGACAAAGAAGCACTTGAGTCTTTACTACGGGAGTGTGTGCTCCTAAGTCGTAACTCAATTGTTGCAGTGCCACGCTTTGTTCCTCCTGCTTTTCCGACAAAACTGATGTCAACAATTGAAGCCAAAGTTTCAGAATTTCCTGAATTAGACATCGTTGCAATCGAGGAGGCAAAAGGAACGCTAAAAATATCTATCTCACGCTGTAATGACTCGAGCTGCGCGACCGAGCAGAATGATGCTGCGGTCTCGAGGGTATCCCAGACTTTGGGAAGCGTAATCTCCGGATTTAACTTAGAAGTCTTCGAAGTTCCGGCAATAAAGTTATCGGTAATTCTACCAAACATAAAGATCACTGAAATCCCGTTCGAACAGCACCCATTGTTGCCTGGAAGTGCTGTGAGTGAGGGAGCCTTGGCTCTTGAAGTGGCCACAAAATATTTGGGCCCCGATCTCAAACCAGAGTTGGATTCCCGAACCTCTAAAGAAATAGTAAGGGCGATCCATGGTCTCATAGTAAAACATGGGATTTGGGGCGGGAAGATTACAAGACCGGCAGGTAGCTTGGATGTTCAAATTGAAGATGAGTCTAAAGTGACTCCAACAGTATGGGAGTTTTTGCACGATATATCTAAATTAGAACAGGCGAGATTAATCAGTGTCACTTGGCGCATCGGAACAGATTCGATCTTTCGGGTTTTAAGTGAGGAGCTCGGGCATGCCGTCTTATGGGATTTTAAGCTGGATGAAGCCCAGAGAATGCTCAGGATCGCTTGCGCATCAGCCGATACCGAGATTGCAGATCGACTTTCAAGGCGGCTTGGGATTGGAGTCGAGGTGGACACTCCTCCAAATTTGGACGGTGGCGTTGTCCTGTTTCCAAAAGGAGTAGGCGACCCCGGCCTAAGAGAAGCGTTCAGACAGCAACGGATGATAGCTTCCGCTATTCCGGAGTTCCTCTTGTGTGCGGAGGTCTCCCTCAGAGGTAATCAAATCGTGTGCGATTTGGGCTTTAGCACGGCCCCACCAGAGTTTTTGCGGTATGTGATCGATCGCTTGCCACCTAGCAGCTTGCCGATAGTTTTCAGATCTAGCGACGATCCCAGAACTCCTCTGCAACCCAGGAACATTTTAGATGGCATAGAGCACATCTGCTCATTGTTTCCGATAACAGTAAAGGACATCCAAGTCGAGTCGACCCAAGCTATACTAACCATTTCAAATCCACGAGATGACCGACAACAGCCTTGGTATGGGCCATGGCTAGATGCCTGCAGAAATTTCTCAAAGCTCGGAAATCTTGACTTTAAGCTACGTTGGGTTTTTGACCGCCAACGGCTCATAGAGATGACCGAATCGGTGTTGAGGGACCATACCTTTGACATCAAGCTAATACAATCACCGCGAGCACTGGTTATTACGGTCGAATCTGCAGCAGAGATCGACCAAAAAGATGTGGAAGCAAGGCTGGGGCAAGCATTAGGCATCCCGGTACTATTTCAGCGCGTCGCGCATTTGCCCGGTTACCTGCACCAAAAAAGCCTCGCTTATGTACGCAAATCAGAAGAGCTTACTCAAGTCTCACCGCAGGAAGGCAAAGAATTGATCGGTAACGTCATGAACCTATTACCAGCCGAGCTTAGGCCGGCAAACATGACGCATCATAGAGGACTCGTTTGTATCGGGATTGAATTTGAGCATCTACCGGAGAATTATCTAGAGAAACTGAAGACAAGATTCATTCGCCTCCCCTTTGATATCTCAATACGGCACCACCCGACCGGGAATACACCCGAAGCCCAACGATATTTTCCAATCATTCAAAATTCCACGCCGGAGGGAGTGGTTGTAAGAGACATCTTGCTTGACTCTGGCAGCACCAGAATTGTGGTTCACAACCCCAGTGCAATTTCCCTTGACGATTGGCAGAGTCAATTGCAGAAATGTCTGAAGCAAAATATTGAGATCTTACGCAGCGATTTCTCCGCCGAAGCCGCACTAACTCTCAGCCAGCTTGCACCGGAGTATCGTCGTGAGCTCGCATTGGCGAGCAACGACGCCGGAGAGATTGCTGTGAATGATAAACTTCGGCTACGCATAGACGCTCTTCAGAAACCGACTCACATCCCCTGGAGACACTTCCGGCTGGGACAAGATCGGCTTGATCTCTCTTCATGGTCTACTCTCACGCTGGATCGAAATACCCAAGTTTTTACGGAAGACGCAATCTCTTTTTCGCCGACTGCCGAGGGCGGACTGCAATTTGCGGTTAACTTTTCTGATCTTACTCAAGCTTTCAAGTTTAATTCTGCCGGCGAGAGAATTCTGCGAGAGCGAGTTTGCAGTTTCTATAATGGTAGCGGAGGAGTAAGGTCAGAGGATGATCATTTCATTCCCGATCATACCTTAAAACGATATCTCTACTTCCAAAGAGGCAGATCCTCGGCTGCGTTGTCTTTTATTGCCGAGATAGACAAGGAAGGACGTTTACTCGGAGAGCCACGTGCAGAGAGAACTATAGTGAGCGTGGATCATAAATTTAGTTTCAGGGATTTCCTTGAGTTAAAGGAGAGCCATCCCGCATTTGGGCAACTAGTAAGGGATTTAGCTCGGACAAGTGAGGCGATAAAAAGTCGTGACATTCGCATGGGTAGATTTAACTTTAGTGACCCCACTGACGAAAACCGTATAATCTCTCCGTTTCTGGAGTTCGCTAAAGCGACCGCCGGACGTTTGATTGCCGAATCTGGAGCAACTTCAATCTTCCGTGCACAACGTGCGCCAACCCCTGAAGAGATTCAGGAGATTGCTGCTAGGATCAAAGCCGCACTCAAAATAGAGTCAACTCCGGAGGACATCGCCTCGCCACTGGCTTTTAGGAATTTCTTGGCAAGAATTCCGAGGGAAAAGTTCGAGCGCCCCCTTCGTCAATTCATTTTGGATTGCATGGGGGCGACGTACGATACTACCGATCCAACGCAGTTACATTTCGGAATGGGCTCAAACTATGTCGAACTGGCCGCTTTGCGAGATTATCGCGGACTGATGGCTCAGCTCCAAATTAGCGCGATCCTACAAGGTGATCAGCCGATTCCTAGAGAAGAGGTGACCAGAATCGCGACCGAACTGAACTGGGCGGAGAAAGTCCGACGAATCAGAATCCAATCCAGAGAATTTGTCGATTCTCAAATTTCCTCGGGACGGATAAGCCTCACAGATAACTCAAGATAGTTACTCTTGAAAGCCTCCATTACTGTCAGTATGCTGTCGCTTCTATTATGTCAAACTTATCTGTAGATCAAACTCACCGGGGATTTCACTTTCTCGATGGGCCAGCTCTAGATATAAATCCAGCACGTTGGAAGGCTCAAATTGTTTCTAGGGAGTGTGTCGGCGAAATCGAGCCCGATGCGCCGCGAATTCTTGAGGTCGCTGAGATCTTAGCCGATTTCGATTTTACTCTGCCTAAGTGGAATTTTTCCGCCGGAACTCGCCCGCTTTACCCTCAGTTTGAAGACAAGGAAGAATTGCTTCGATATTACCTGGCCCTATCCAGCATCAATTACGAGTACTTCCACCTGGACAATACAGAGTCCAACGGTGAACCTGTGCGCTTCCAAGATGGATCGATGAATGGGGCCGAACTTGCGACATCACGCCTCACGGCAAATTGGGATAAATTAAGAAACCCCAACTTTTTGGCTGAACTTCCGCATTCATTCGCTGAGACTGAGTTGTTTAGAGCCGAAGTCCCGATCCCAAGACTCGGAAATAGGGTAGATTGCTTGAGATCGGTGGGAACTATGCTTACGGAACTAGAGCGGCGCGGCGAGAACTTATCCTCAGTATTTGCAATGTATAGTGGGAATGCGCTCGAGGTTTCTCGATTTATTGCTGATTGGGTAGTGGGATTTAAAGATGAGTATTTAAAGCGTGCTCAACTTTATACGGCTATGGTCGCTGGACGGTTTCAAGAGCGTTCCGATACTCCGATTGACCCGGCCAGTTTAGAAGCCCTAACAATCATCGCCGATTACCGTGTGCCCCAAACGATGATTGGCTGGGGCATGCTGAATATCTCAGATCACTTAAGAGATCAGCTAAACTCTTGTCGCCCTATTCGAGAAGACTCATTGTGGGGACAGGGACTGAGAGCCGTACCGATCGTGGCATGCGATCTTTTAGTGGAGAGACTGAACGCGATAAGGGCCGACACAAATCTAGGATTACCGAGAGTCACAAGCATCCACGCCGATCCAGTAATCTGGGCTGCGCCAAGACAATATCAGAAAGCGATAGCTAAAGGAGATGAGCTTCAAATTAAAAAACTTGAGCAGCTCTTTATAAAAGGTGCAGAAGTAAGATTTCCCTTGATACCGACTATACTTTTATAGAAGTCACTCAATTATTGAGGCATTTCCCCAAAGCTTCCCAAGCGAGTGCAGCGCAGCGAATTCTTCCAGGGAACCGCTTTACTCCCTCAAGCACGCAAGCATCTCCGAGTTCTGGCCCAAGAGGCTCATCTGTCTGGTTATTTAATACCTTAAGAAACTTTGAACGCATCTCAGTCAGCTCCTTGACTCCCTTGCCGCGGCAGAGGTCGCAAAGGATCGAGCATGAGGCCTGACTAATTGCACACCCTTCCCCCTCAAAGGCTATCTCGCTAACCTTATCCCCATCAAGTTTAAGGCTG
>CAZJXY010000192.1:0-6897 GCA_964549925.1 uncultured Bdellovibrionales bacterium
GGTGAAATGGCCAAGCGCTCGCTGGGGACTTACTGGGATGAATGTAACGAAACAGAGCGTAATGAGTTTGTCTCGGTCTTCTCTGATCTATTGGCTAGAACATATTTGAATAGAATTGACACAGTGCGTGAACAAATTATCGATTACAAGGGCGAGAAGATTGAGTTCCCAAAGGCCATCGTAAAAACCATGGTGAATCATAAAGGTGATAAGTTCCCGATTGATTACAAGCTGCTTAATCAAGACGGCAAGTGGGGCGTGTATGACGTAGTGATTGAAAACATCGGCCTAGTGGCAAATTACAGAAATGAATTCGCCGGAATCATCCGTAAAGAGAAATTTGCCGGGCTAATGGAGCGCCTAAGGAAGAAGTCCGCAGGTTAATAATCTTAGTCTCCCGTGCCAGAGGTTGGAGTCCGGCCTGCAGATTTTGGGCCGATTTATCTTGAAACGAACCTGTCGCGCTTCCCGGTAGAGCCCTTTAACACATACAGCAACCTCTGTTTTCTGGCCTTAGTCCTTTACTTTGCCTATCGCACTAAATTCTCACTCAAAGATCATCCCCTCACAGTTAGTGCCCTTCCCATTCTGCTGTTGGGTTTTGTGGGAGGAACTATTTACCATGCGACGCGAAGCCACTCGATCTGGTTAGTCCTCGATTTTGTCCCGATCGCGGTGCTCTCATTAATGGCCGCGGCCTACCTTTGGCATAAGATCACCAGGCGCTGGATCTTAACCGTTTTGTTGATGGTCGGATTAGTGGTTTTTCCCCGCGCTTTTATCTGGACACTTGATTTTCCACGTTCATTAAAGATTACAACCGGGTATGGAATACTTGCTCTCTCAATCATTCTGCCCGCGATCATTCATTGCAAAAAGCAGCGTTGGAAATCGATCAGTCTACTTCTTTTGACTTTTGTAAGCTTCTCGATCGCCTTATTCTTCCGCTGGTTCGATCAAAATGGTGCGGCAGAGCACTTGCCGATGGGGAGTCATTTTCTATGGCATCTATTCGGCGCTGTGAGTACAGCCGGGATGATGAGCTATCTATTTGGGGTTGAAGAACTGACTCTGCGAGAGATTGAAAATACAGTGATTAACCATTCCCGACCATCGGGGCCGGTTGTTCCACATTAGCTGCCTGTGCTTTCATTCTGATCTGAGCGGAAGGTCTGGGAAGTGGGAGCGATTTTTTATCATAAATGAAATTCTCGATTACGCTGTCAGCCACTAATGTGCCTTTGCGAGTCAAAGAGAGCATCTCGCCATCTTGCTTTAAAAACTGCCGCTCTAAAAGCACATCCAGCACTCCGGTATATGCGTCCGAAGCGGGAAACCCAAAAATCTTCTCGAATTCTCTTAAATTAACCCCGGCTGTCTTTCGTAACCCCAAAAAGAAAAACTCAAACATCACCGCCTTGGCATCTAACGTGTCGCTCCAAGACTCGGCCTTCCCGTCGGCGCTGGCTTTCTCCATGTACTCTTTTGGTAACGCGAAATTCGACCAACGCTTTCTTTCGGTATCGCTCTTAGCAAACATTGAGTGAGCTCCCGCGCCCAAACCAAGATAATCATCACCGTCCCAATAGGCTAAGTTGTGTCGCGCTTCTTTTTGACGCCGACAGAAGTTGCTAATCTCATATTGCTGATACCCTTGCGCCTCAACAAACTCGCGAAGCTCCTTCATCATGCCGGCGAGGACATCTTCACCGGGAAGAATCAGCTTGCCCTTATGGTATAGGTTGTAAAATTCCGTTCCCTTCTCAATCGTCAATCCATAGGCGGAAATATGTTCAGGGGATAAGGCAACGACTTGCTCAAGATCGCTCCTAAAGTCAGCCAAATTTTGGCCAGGAATGCCGAAAATGAGGTCCAAACTTATATTGCCGAAACCAGCAAGTCTGGATTGCTCAAAAGCCGCTTGGATCTGGTCTACTGAGTGAATACGGCCGAGCGTTTTTAGGTGTTGAGGATTAAAACTTTGAGCTCCAAGACTAATCCGGTTTACGCCTGCCGCTCTATACCCTGATAAGTTATCTGCATTGACAGTACCTGGGTTTGCTTCAATCGTAATTTCAACCCTTGAATCCACCGGAAAGGTTTTACAGATGTAAAATATTATTTTTCGAAAAGCTTTTGGGCTAAAAAGCGATGGGGTTCCACCACCGAAATAAACCGACTTCACGGTCCTTCCGCGCCATTCCTCGGTTGAAGCTCTAAAATCCATCTCGGCTAGCAGCGCCGCAACATAATCATCTTCTGGAGTTCTGGAGACAGCGTAAGTATTAAAGTCGCAGTACGGGCACTTATGGAAACAGAATGGAATATGAAGATAGAGGGCAAATGGCTTCATTCCAAGGACTCTACAAGGTTATTTAACGCTTGGGAAGAATCTTTAAGATTATAAGCACTTGAATTACCTTAACTTTGAGATCGGTTCCAATTTTAAGATTGTTGCATCTAAATGATTGGCACATTCAGTGCAGCCTAATTTACCTTCCAAATTCAGTTTGGATGGAATTGGTAACTGTCACTGGAGTGTCGGTTTTTTACACGCAGATATGGACCGGTTTTGACGGAGGTTGTCATGTTGTTAGTTCGAAACAGATCCTTTTTCCTTTTAGCTTCGATTCTCTCTTCCCTAATATATTTGGAACCCGCTTTAGCTCAGTCCGATGAGTTAGCTCTTTGTTTGAGAAAGAGATCGCGTGTTTCATTGGTGCAAAGAGATACCAAGAAACTAGTTCGACTTCCTAGAGCCGCATATACAATCTTAGTAGGCGAATCGTGCCGGAATGGATTCAGTAAAGTTATTCTTCCAGGAAACTCCCAAGGCGCGGAACAAGATCCGGTACCCGGGCCAAAAGGTGAACAAGGGCCTCAAGGAGAAGGCGGTGCTACCGGTGCACAAGGACCAAAGGGCGATCAAGGGGACACAGGTCCGCAAGGTCCCAAAGGAGACCAAGGTGATATAGGTCCTCAAGGCCTTCAAGGACCAAAGGGCGATCAAGGCGACACAGGTCCGCAAGGTCCTAAAGGGGACCAGGGTGATCTCGGTCCTCAAGGTGTTCAAGGGCCAAAGGGCGATCAAGGCGATGTCGGACCGCAGGGCCCAGCCGGCATGCTAGATCTTAGTGCGTGCTATAAGAAAGAGGTTACAAACAACGCTGCAAGTACAAATTCGGTAAGCTTGGCCTGTGACAATCCCGCTACGGAGTTTTTGGCACAGCATGGCTACTTCATCTCTGCATCGGCTAGAGCGTACATTATGGGATCAGAGCTTGGATTTGATCCGACCGGACATCCAAATCAAATAAAGGTTACCTCGAAGGGGATCAATCGTGGACGCTACGATCTTACGGTCCAAATTTACTGTTGTCCGACAAAATAGCTTAGAGCTCGTTCCTCTGTTGGATTTTGATCGATACTTATAGTATCGATCACCTAATGAGTGATTCTCCGCCCAAGAACTTAGATCACGTAAATTATGACTCGCTCGATCGAGCGAAGCGCGCCTTTATTGAAGCTGCCCAAAAGACGCTCACATTCGCTGAAAAGTATGGGTTCTTACCGGATGCCAGACTGGGAGCCAGCGCCAACGTGTTTGCTTTGGATCTTAAACCGTTTCTTGCGAACTCAGCCGACAAGTTATTCATTACTCTTGTACCAGAAGGGCTAGGTACTGCCGACGATGCTCGACCAGGGGATCTTAGCAAAGATGAGCTGATTCGCTTCTGGCACAATATTGGCTTAAAGACCGTCTCTTGCATGACAAATGATGTTGCGTCATCTGGAATGCAACCAATATTACTATCACTTTATCTTCCGAGCGCAGATCCGGAGTTTGTATTTAACCCTGAATTCATGCATGGGTTCTTAGATGGAATAGTGGCCGGCTGCAGAAAAGTCTCCGCAGTTTACTTTTCAGGCGAGACTCCTCAGCTTAAGTCAAAGATTGAAAAAGGCAAGCTCGACATTGCGGGTGCGGTTTTTGGGATTGTCCCTCCCGGTCGCGAGCCAATTGACGGATCAAAATTATCCGCTGGTGATAAAATAGTTTTTATCGAAAGTTCTGGACCGCATGAAAACGGATTTACTTCACTCAGAAAATTGGCCGAAGGCCTCCCTCAAGGATATCGAAGCAAATTGCCGCATGGAATGGAGTATTGGGAGGCGATCAATGCTCCCTCGCATCTTTATACTCCGATGATTCAAGAGATGATCTCAGCGAATTTAGGGCTTACCAATATCGAGCCAATTAGCGGCCATGGATGGCAAAAACTGATGCGCTCGAAAAAACCGCTCTCGTATATAATCCGTCAAACTCTCCCCGTCCCAGAAATTTTTAAGTTCGTGGCTAAAGCATCCAATAGCAGTGTCGAAGAGATGATTAAGATCTTCAATTACGGGGTTGGGCTTGCGCTGTTTATTGACAGTGAAAAGGATGCCGCGAAAGCTGTCGAGATTGCAGAGCGCCACAATCTAAAGGCCGTTATTGCTGGAGAAACCAAGGATTCAAAAATCAGAGAAGTCAGAGTCGAGCCCTTTGGTGTAGTGTTATCTAGTGAAAACTTTTTACTTCAGCAAGGTTAACTTAGAATTGACCTGTTCGAAGTAACACCAAGGTACAAGCTTCTAACACTTCGATCCCGTTTTCCTCTAATCTCCCATAGATTCTAGGATTCTCCGCTCCAGGATTAAATATTACCCGTTTAGGTTTGGCCTGAACCAAGATTTCAATTTGGTTAGAAGAAATCTCCGGGCGAACGTAAACCGTGACGGTATCAATAATTGAATGATCGGAGATTAATTCGGATAGAGATCGAAATATTTTTCTTCCCTCAAATTCCTGAAGTGCCGGATGAATTAGTAAGACCTGATGACCGTGCTCTTCAAGCATCCTAAGAGCCTTATATGAGTACCTGGTAGGTTTATTTGATGCGCCAAGTATGGCAACTACTTCTTTCATCGCCCTCTATCGTCTAGCAGCCCCAGTTATTCCATTCCCAATCATCCACTTCACCGTTGTTCCAGGTCATCCGAGCCTTAACCTTTTCGGCTTTACAGTGATACGCCATGACCCAGCTTCTCACGCAGCAGCGCGTGCCGGGGGTGCACCAGGGTTGAGAATTGACCTCGTCACACCAACTACTGTAATTAACTGAAACGCGAGTATTGGGATCAACTTTTAATCCAGGAAGAAATTCGTTCGCACGCCAACCGTTTAGATTACCGGAGGCATCGCTCCAAGCCCAAAACCAAGTTCCCGCTTCTTCTTGAAGCTCTACCGTCCCGGCGTTCATTGCTATTTCAGTATTGTGTAGGATGTCTCCCGCAATTTGGTTGTATGCGCGTTGACGAATTACCCCCATACTCATCACCGAGGTAGCAGAAAGAATTCCGATGATACTTATTACCACCAGAAGTTCGATTAACGTAAATCCACGCTCTTGAGCTCTATTCATCGCCGTGCCTCCAAAAACACCTTGAGCTCGTCTAATTCAATAACCCCGAAGTGTGAATTCGTCCACTCAGAGAACCTTAGTGAGGTTTTTTGCCCACTAATTTGGCTAATAAAAATCTGGAATTTATATACGAAATCTTCCTAAACCGCGGTGAAAGTTGAGCGAAAGTGTCGCATTACTTCGTAGCGCTTCTTAAACTTAAAGCCGCGAAGTTTCTTACGATCCTCAAAGATAGCCTTGATCGTATCGACCACATATCCCATGTGCGCTTCGGTGTAAGTTCGCCGTGGTATAGCAAGTCGCAGCAGGTCTAAAACGGGAGGGATTAGCTTGTCACCTGACTCATATTTGCCAAACGCCACAGAACCCAACTCACAAGAGCGCACACCTGCTCTGATATAAAGCTCCACGCTTAGGGCAATGCCTGGGAATTGATCCTGCGGAATGTGGGAAAGAAACTTGGAGGATTCGATGTAGATTGCGTGCCCTCCGGAGGGAACTAGGACGGGGACGCCGGCGCTTTCTAAACGCTCAACCATCCACTCAATCGTTCGCAGCCGATACGCTAAGTATCGAGGCTCTAAGACTTCTCTTAAACCTTGGGCCATGGCGGCCATTGAGTAGCCGGCAAGACCACCGTAGGTCGGAAATCCCTCGGTTACTATCAGGCGTGTCTTTAGCTTATCTACTAGACTGCTATCACGAAGACAGAGCAGCCCTCCAATATTAGAAAGTGCGTCTTTTTTTCCGGAAAATGTCATAGCATCTGCTAGATCAAAGGTTTTTCTAGCAATCTCCTTCGGAGAAAGTTCAGCGCAGCTTGGTTCTCGTAATTTATTAAAGTAGGCGTTCTCGGCAAAGCGGCACGCATCAAGGATAAACATCTTACCGTATCGATGAGATATCTCCGCTGCACTTTTTACATTTGAAAAACTCACTGGCTGTCCGCCGGCGGTATTGTTGGTGATGGTCATCATTACAAAGGGAATCCTAGCGGCGTCAGAATTAAGCAGGGATTCTAACTTTTTAAGATCGATGTTGCCTTTGAAGGGTGCTCGCTTGAAAGGATCTAAACCTTCCTCGCAGAGCAGATTTAATCCTGTGGCCTTGCAATCTTCAATATTAGCTAAGGTAGTGTCGAAGTGTGAATTTGAGGGAACAATTTCTCCTCCCTTTAAGAGCGTCGAAAACAGCAGATGTTCTGCCGCTCTACCTTGATGAACAGGCAGGATAAATTCCATGCCGGTAAGATCTTTTGCGGTCGCTTCAAGATCCCTAAAGTTCCTACTTCCAGCATACGCCTCATCCGCTTTTATCATTTCAGACCACTGCTGGTCCGACATGGCCACAGTTCCGGAATCCGTCAGAAGGTCAATCATTACCTGCTCAGAGGTGAGATTAAACATATTATAGCCGGCCTGTTCTATCCATT
>CAZJXY010000193.1:0-6892 GCA_964549925.1 uncultured Bdellovibrionales bacterium
GATCTGGATGGTGCAAACTGTTGCTGCGGTAGACATCTATGCAAATAATTTAGTGAACTTACTAAACGGATTCTTTGGTGGAAGCTTGAATCGCATGGCTGACTTTTCGTTGAACCGCTTCCCCTTTTCCCCAGCGCTTACGGGTGCTGAGTATGTTTATCTCTCTGGTCGCCTGATTAACGGGGTCTGGCCCATAATCACCACCCTGCCTCATACCACTCTTATTACCCCAAGCAATGTCTGCACCTTGCCTGCCCCGGGGGCAGGCTATGATCACTGCGCAAATTTCGTCACCAATTACCTTTTTACTAGGGTTTTTAATTCACTAGTTCAACAAAATTTAGATGCGATCAATCAACGTGCAGCTTTTCGTACTCAGGCCAAAGACGCTGGTGCTATAGTGATAGATATGCAGTCTGTTCCGTCTGGTTGCGCCATAGATAGCTTATGCTCTTCTCTTGGATTTGCTACATCGCTTGAGGCTGGAGTTGCTTCAATGGCAGCGCTATCACTGGCACAAAGCGGGGCAATGGCGAAGTAAGCACAGGCGAGTTAAGCGAGGAAAGCTGCCGTTCTTCTAATTTTTTAACGCTTTAGAGAATAATTTCAGACAAAAAAGGTCATTCGGTTTCACCGACCAACGCACCAAAAAATCTGGTGATTAAGTTTGTAAGTTTCCCCATGGTCTTACTAGTAGTCTCAATTACCTCAGAATGGGAAAGCTCCACTTTACTTATTCCAGCCGCCAAGTTTGTGATGCAAGAGAGTGCCCCGACTTTAAGTCCGGCGCCATTACATAACATAGCTTCGGGAACAATCGACATACCAACGGCGTCAACTCCTGAATTAGCAAACAAGCGAATCTCGGCCGGTGTCTCATAAGCCGGGCCACTCAAAGCTAGATACACGCCCTCAAACATCGGACGTTCAGCCGACTGTTGCAAGAGCTTTCGTAAATTAGGATCATACACCGCGCTTTGATCAAGGAATCTTTCTCCAAAGCAGGGTAAGTGCGGACCAAGGAGAGGGTTTCCACCCATTAAATTAATATGATCTTTAATGATCATAACATCGCCCGGTTGCATAGTTGGGTTTAGCCCACCGGCTGCGTTGGTTAGTAAAACTTTAGAGACGTTGAAAGATTTAAGGATGAAAGGCGGGATTGCAACCGGGGTCCAACCTTCCCCTTCGTAGTAGTGACGCCTGCCTTGAAAAATAAAAATTTCCTGCTCCCGTACCGTCGCTAAATGCAACTTTCCCACGTGGCCCTTTACTCCGGTGTTTCCAAGCCCAGGAATGTCGCTGTATGGGATCGATGTTTTGATCTCAAATGCGGAAGCAACATCCCCCCAGCCGGAACCTAGGATCATAGCTGCAACGGGCGTTGCGCCCCTAAGCTTATTTTGAACGAAAGAAGCAGCGTCTTCTAAAATTCTAAGTTCAATCTTGGTCGACACTTCGCACTCCTTATCCAACGATATTTTGGACAATAGTACTGGTTTCACTTGAAAATTCAATCTTGGGATAGGGCGTATAAACGGCGACCACCCACAACTGCTCTTCTTCTAGGTTTCTGGCGCCCGGTTTATTTCATTACCGTGGCAGTGAGCACGAAGCATAGATTGCGTTCTGCCTTCCATAGTAGGCAGACAAAAATCCTTAGGTTAGCTTTTTATTTGGTGCTACTAATGCACTACGGGCGACAGTCCGACCTTTTTATGGTCTCAGCTCAATAAGTAGTAATTGCAAAGTGTGAAGCCGTTCTCAGATTGGTAGGGGCGCTTGCGGCCAGCCCGATGGATCTCGTGTATAAAACTATCAAGGAGACTAAAATGCATTCTATTACATTCGAAAATCCCGAGATTAGCTTAGCTGATCTCGATCTTCCATCGAGAGACACTGCTGAATTAACAACCGCTCAAGGCGTTCCTGCGCCGGTATTGGATGCGTTCGAGAACGCTCCGTGGAAAAATACGGCTGCAAAATGGGGTCTTGGGATTTTAGCATTTGCGATAGTAACAAGCGCTTGGGCACGAGAAATCAAAGAAGCTCGGGAGAATTTAACGTCGCGTAGGGGTAAGAACGAGGAATGATTTTCTAAATTGTTAACCTACCGCCTTTTGCATAGCCTCTCCTCCGAGATTGAGTTTAGAGTCTCTAACTAGTCCCTCGGTCGCTAAAAATTCAATGCGAAAAGAGGAGCCTTGGTTTAATTTTGAAGATACAAAAATCTTGGCAGAGTTTATTTCACTTAGGATCTTCACGATCGTTAATCCTAAACCTACCCCATCTCCCATCTCACTGAAGCGCCGATAGGGTTCAAATAAGTGCGGTAAACTTTCCGTGCTAATTCCGCTTCCTGAATCGCTTACTTCAAGTTCGACTATTCCAGCTGATGAGCAATTTAACCGGACCACTACTGCACCCGAATCGGTGTACTTGATCGAGTTACTTACTAAGTTCGAAATCACCCTACGAAAATGTTTTCGATCCCAATGACCAAAAACTGGCGAAGAGTTTAATTGGAGATCTAGCTTCACTCCCTTTAGCTGCGCCGAGCCTTGAAAGGCCGACACAATCTCCGTAAGTTCAGTCGAAATATCAAGGCGAACAGGTGATGCCACCAACCGTCCCAACTGATAGCGCGAGAAGTACATCAAGTCCTCGATCATCTCTTGAGCGAGGTCACAGTTTTTAAGCGCCAGCGGTATTAACTCTAGGTTTTCGGATGGCTTCGCGTTATCGAAGCCAGCGTTCTTCAGTTCCGCTGAAAGCAACAAAATTATGTTTCTTAGATTATGCAGTGGTGTCTTGATATCATGGGAGACACCGGCGATAAAATTATCCCGGGCTCGATTAACTTCCTCACTATTCCGTAAACTTTTATCCAATGAGAGAAGCTTGAATCTTGTCTGCACCGCAGCTTCAAATCCACTCGCCATGTTGCTCAAGAATTTAAGATCTCTTTGGGGTGGCTCAATATCCGTGGAGTATCCTGCCCATAACAGCCCCCGATGACCCTTAATCCAGAGGGGGAATGCAACCGAAAACTTCAACCCAAAAACGCCCAATCCTGCGGCTAATCCGGAGGAATTAGCTAATTGCCTCAGTCCAAATAACCCTTGTCCGTGCTGATCGGCCAAAATCGCTCTTAACTCCTTGCGGATTGCCTCAGCCACAGCACCGATCGAGCCCGAGTCAACAATTACCACTCCGTTGCTCCCCTCTTCCCAACCAACCGCAAAGTTTCGGGCAGTAATTCGATCCCTTAACGCCTCGATTACTTCGACGACTGCTGCAAGTTCAGATGCGTTAATCTCCTCGCAATGTGCAGTGACGTCGACAGCAGAAAAGGCCTCTGACTCCCTTTCTGCAGTAAGCTCAACCCGAATCTCTCTAAAGCGACGAATCAGCATTTCAAAAAACTGAGCTACTTTTTGACCTTCGCGAGTCCACATCTTTGATAAAGATCCCAGGCGCTCTCGGCTATCTCTCGCAGCGATAACCGGTAGCGCGCGATCGACCTCGACTTGTAACGCTCTCAAATCTCTAGAGAGAGTAAAGGCTCTAAAAATCAGAATCATTGTCCCAATTAGGACTGCCAGGTGAAACTCCGAGACCACCCCGACAAACACTGCAATAACTCCGAGTATCTCCATATTCTACGTGACCGGGTTTAAGCTGCCTTTTTTTCTGACTTTAAAAACCTCTGTACATACGCGGCCAGAAGCATTGGCTCATCTGACTTACTCAGAAAGGCATCAACACCGCTAGTGACTGCCCGAATTTCCGTCTCGGTTTGATCATCCGAGGTTAACAAAATAAAAGGAATGCTCGAAGTCTCCGCCGTCGCCTTGATCGCCTTCATAACTTCTAGGCCGCTAAGCTCTGGCATATGAAGATCGCAAAGGATCGCATCAGGCGAAATCTGCTTGGACTTTATCTCCCTCAGCGCATCTTTTGGACTGCTGAAGCTAACGACCTTCACTCCTCCGCGCTCAAAAAATCTCGCGACTACCAGAGAAAAGGTAACGTCGTCGTCGATAAGTGCAATCGTATAGTTAAACTGAGCCGATTTATCCCGTGCAGTAGCGGACTGAAGATTTGACTGCTCGGGTTCTAGCTGCTCGACCTTGGCAGAACATTTTAAGTGAGTATGCGGGGTAGTTTCGGCGCTCTTCTCAACGGCATCGCGCCTCAATTCGTAAACTGAGCTGCTCTTTGCCTCTACCAAATAAGTCTCAACAGAACCTCTCGCAGTAACCTGAATGCTCCGTCCCTCAGATCTTAGGGCATCACTCAGGCGACTAAGCAATGGGAACTTTAGTAGATTTGATGCGCTTCCTTGAGCTGGCTTTCCATCTTTGGTGATGAAGGAATATTCGAGATTTTTCTCCTTAAATGAAAGTGTCAGACTCTGAGATTCATACTCTAGCGCCTCGCTTACCATCAAAGAGATAAGATGGGTGACCCGATCTTCAATTGCGGATGGCGTTAGCTCGGTCGATTCAGCTTTTAGCGCCGGCTCTATAGTTCTCCAATTCGAGAGTTTCTTTGGTAAAGTTGCAAAGGCTTGTCCGATATCTCCTAATCTTGAGGGGTCTACGCAAACAATCTGACTCAACACTCCGTTACTAAAAAGCGGATACGCCCCTACAGTCATAAATGCATCTGCTGAAAACTTTTTAGGGAGCAGCCATGGATCGAATGCCGGAACCCGCTCAACAAATTTAACTCCTAAGGCCCGCGCCACCCTTTCCCCGAATTTAGCAACCGGCTCATTTTTGATCTCTGCGCCAAGATCTAAGATTAAGCGCCAATCATCTGTGTTTTGCAAAAGATTAGACAACTCCTCGGCGCTCAAAATTGAACAGATTGCCTTTAGCGTCGAGCCGTCTTTTAACTTCGAACATTTAAGTTTAGATAGAAGCCTCCTTAACATATTCACTCCTACCTCGGTACGCTTTTTTCTAAGACCGATATGACCTGAAGCATCGCTGGCGTAAGAAAGCAGATCACCAATCCAGCAAAAGTGCAGAGTAGAGGCATGGTAGCCTTAGCCGGCATCTTTGCTATAGATTCCTCAACCGTCTCCTGGAAATATAATTGAGTCGCATCACTCAGTTCGCGGAGTGGCATTATCAACTCCCCTCCTTCCTTTTGAGCCAAACTGAGGTGTATAAATGCGTGCTTTATAGAGGAGGAGTCTGTCGAACTGGACGCCATAGAGAGTGCGTCTTCGAACCTTAAGCCCGAATCGGTAAGTTTACCGACGACTCTAATTAGCGAAGTAATCGCGTCAACTTCCCTCCCCGACCGCTCAGCAGCCTGCTCTTCTACTTTGACAATGGCCTGTAGCGCAGGAAGAATGTCTAGCCCTGCCTCAGCGCCCATGACCAAACGTTCCATTACAAGCGGGAGGAAGAACTCTTGCTCTTCCTTGCGTGCGGCAATCAACCGTTTGAGTCGCGAACGTTGAATCAAGTATCCTAAAGGGAAGCTTAGGACAAAGAACGGAAGGAGCTCGCCAACTTCACGCTTACCTAACGCTATTCCAATCAAGAGCGAGAGTAATATTACCCCGCAAAGAATCAATTGCTGACCTGCGTTGAATTGCCTTCTTCGTTTCGCATCCAGTAAACCAGCTTTCGAGAGCTCATCTCCAAACTTAGGAGTGCGGCTTTTAGGGGTTGTACTAATATTCTTCCTCTCCTTATCCCCATCGATGTCCAGCTGTTTCGAATCAATAGTCTGATCTCTCAGATCATCACAGACATCTCTTGCACTACGCTTGGCATTTCTTTGCGTAACTAAAATGGCGCCAATTGACGGAATGATGAGCATCAGCACGATTGGTAGGTTTTGCCACATAACTATGAAGCCCTACTTGCTACTAATCGTCTCATCCAGATTATCCCCAGGGCGATCATAAAAATCCCGAACTGCAAGATCTTGGCCCCGACCGGGTGGCTCCAGGCGTTTCGGACTACGTCGGGATTGGCGGAAAACTGCACTAGGCCGATAACCAGCGTACAAGCTGCAATCGCATATGCCGATATTTTCTGAAGTGCCACAGCCGAGCGAACTTTTCTACGAAAAGATTGTCTTTGACGCGTAACCCGGGCCAATCGTTGTAAACAAGTCGAAAGAGATGCTCCCTCCTTTCGGGAGAGTATCATTGCTGTTCTAAATAATGCTAAGTCCGGATGCCTTATACTCTCAGCAAATCCAAGAAATGCTTGATCTTCAGGGGTCCCTTGTTCAATCGCAGTTGCAAATTTAGTCACCTCCTCTGCCAATACCGAGCCAGCGTTGAAAGTCCGCGCCGCTCCGCAGAGCGCGACAAGTGGATCCTGACCGGTCCGTATCGAGGTAGCCAGGTAGATTAGTAAGGTAGGATAGTCGCGCTCAAAAGAAGCTACCCGCCTCCCCTCTTTGGCACGAAACAGAGTAATCTCAAATACAGCAGCCAAGGCAAAAAACATAACTCCCAGGTAGGCTCGTCCGAGTAGCACCAAAGCTACGACAAGCATCAGTTCGATGCTCCAGCG
This sequence comes from uncultured Bdellovibrionales bacterium, assembly GCA_964549925.1. Classification (GTDB taxonomy): domain Bacteria; phylum Bdellovibrionota_C; class UBA2361; order UBA2361; family J135; genus CAZJXY01. The sequence continues at coordinate 6,552 of CAZJXY010000193.1, forward strand.
TTGGAGCAACAATCGCCTTTCTCGCGGATTTATTCCCGACCGCCAAAAGATCCGATCAGGGATTGAATAGAATTGAGTAGCTGCTAGCTGCTCAGCGGATTTAGAAAATTTAGATGGGGCATCGATCGTTAGCAAGGTTCTTGCTCTGCGCTGTTCAGCTGATATCGAAGTAAGCATACTCTATCTCCGCTCCTGCGACGTCTCTACCGGGATGAAGGAAGGGAGTTCGCTTAAGATCGCCCCCTCGGCCTCAATCAAATCCCTAAACGAGCTGCTCTTTCCTATGACCTCCCACCCCGTTTGATTGGATAGTGACTTATAGCGGAAGATCTCTCTGCGCC
>CAZJXY010000194.1:0-6886 GCA_964549925.1 uncultured Bdellovibrionales bacterium
TGAAAGCTGTACTCAGCGCACCGAAACTAAAAGGAGGTGACTGAGAAAATGGCGGATGGGCTGGGAAATAAGTAAATTCCTCTTGCCAAGTTGGAGTGGTAATAGAGTTAAACTTAATAAGCTGAGCAGCTGAAGGACTCCTGAATCTGCGGTAAGACTTGGAAATATCTAACACCTGACGGGGAATACCATGGCAATGTTTCCGGGCTATGGGCAAACGAACTGAAAAGGTAGCCTCCAACCGACCCGACAACGCCAGCTACTAGAATATCGGTACAATCATCAGCCGCTCTTCCGAACTGATCAACCTTTAAAAGAGCTGCGTTGTATGTTCCAGATTCAGTTCCCGCCAAAATAGCGCCGCCGTCAGCCGTAGCCTCAAGTGCTATCGGATTCATCCTCAAATACCGTTTGCTCCAAAGTACGCTACCCGTAGAATCAATCTTCAATAACAGGCCATCACTGCCAATCAATCCGCTAACGAACAGTCCTCCACCAGTAGATCGGGCAATATTTGTAAATCTGACATTATGCTGACCATTATCATATGTTTTTATCCAATAGGGCGCACCAACGCTCGAAATTTTGGCGATTACACCAACTTTGTCAGGGTTGGAAAGGTGCTGGGTTAATCCAACCGTTATGAGATCGCCAATCGGAAGCTCAACTGTATCAAAAAAAATGGTCGAGTTATTCGGATCACCTGTCCGAAAAGTAGTTTGCCACTCTGAGGTGCCGTCACTGCTAAACCTTGATACACTACCTTCATCCACACTACTTGTTCGGTAGCCTGCTGTAACGGTTCCACCATCCTGTAATCTCACGGTACCGTTTAAAGATTCTGATTGCGCGGACGTAGCATCCCTAAAGGTAACCGAAGAAACGTTATTAAGAGCCGAGTCGAACTCAATGAATACCTGATCCCTAGAAGGAGAACCGGACGCTGTCCCGACCAATAGGAAATTTCCATTATCCAAGGAGATTATTGCAGTCAGGGTCAGAGCTGCTATCACAGGAGATATTTCCTGGATTACTTTATGGGTAAGTAACGACCCAGTAGAAGAGAGTTTGATAAGCCACGGTCGTTGCAAACTAAAGTTCCACGCCAACACAATAAAGTCCCCAGAATTGGTCTCAATCACTCGATTAAATTTGCTAAATTGGGTTCCAATACCGGGGTCCGAGGCATACTGACTTTGCCAAATTTTATTGCCTTCTGAATCAAACTTGATAATCCAACCATCAAATCCATTTCCTGTGGGAATACGAGGAACCTGTCCAACAGCTATATATCCTCCATCAGTTGTTGGCTTAATATCTGACAGAGACGCTTGATAAGTATTGTCGCCTATGACCCGAAAAAAACGCTTTGTATGGGGGGTGGTCGGAGATGGCTTGCTTATAATTATCTGAGCGCTAACGAAGTCTGCGATAAAAATAAAGAGCAATACGATCACAATATTTAGACGCATAGATTCCTCGCGGTATTTTTGTTGATGCACTGGAACATGAATTATGCCATTGGGGCGGGCTTGATCCAACGTTTTGATCAGCAAAAGTAGTCAATATGAATTTAGTTCTGAATTCTCGTCTGTAAGTGATACTAGATCTGGGCGTAGGCACTATGTGGAGAAGTAAATAGCCTTCTCACTTCATAAGTAATCAAACTTATTGGATCAACTTTAATTGCTATGAAGGAGGAAGCGTATGAAATGAAACATATCCCTCCTTTTGACTTTTGCATTACTGAGAGCCTCGCGTGTTGCACGGAATTAGTGAGAGTGGGGGGCTGGGGGAAGAGGGGCTGAAGGCAGAGAGCTTTCCTTCCTATCCTCTTGATTTTTTTATTGGAGCCACCCTACTTCGGGACTGTAATATTCCCTTGCTCCTCCTCCGGTAGCTTAGGAAGTACCGCATCAAGTGGATACTCAAGCTCATTAACTAATGTTGTTCCACAAAATTCCTGGCGTGGGGGGTGGGGAGTGGTGTGATTGGGCGAGTTTGAGGGGACCTTCTCTTCGGTAACCGGGATAACAGGATTATCCGCCCCCTCGGGATCCCGGCATGCGCTAAGTGATGGAAGTGTTGCAAGTGTTAGGAATACCGCCGTGGAATTAATCTTAAGCATAAGTATCTCCGCTTAACCAGTTGAACCCGTCATTAGCGCTTCTGCCTGCAGGCTGCTCTACGCACACCCTACCTGCTCCCCAATAGCAATAGCAGATGCTGGTGCCGTATAAGGCTTGCGGTAACGTCAGATCCAAACTCAGTAAGAAGAATACTTTGCGCTAAGGACGAATTTTATTGCCATCAGGACTAATTCCACTTATCTCTTCAATTAGCCTAATAATCTGCCCTTTAGCAGTCGGTGTGAAATGGAAGGAAAAATATCACTAAGTAAGCGTGAAAAGCGACTCATCTCCTGTGTGCAGCTGCAAGGTGATCTTACCTTTGCCGATCTCGGTAAGCAGATCAGTTGCAGGGAGCATACTGCTCGATATGAACTCCTGGGCTTGGTGGAACGGGGGGTTTTGGTGCGCCATGGAGTCGTGGATACATTTCGGCTTGGTTACCTAGAGTACGACTATTACCTAAGTCTAGGGTTGGAGCATCGAGATCTTCGCGAAAAGTTTCTTAAGACTGTCTTAGCCGACCCGAAAGTATCTTGGTTTATTGAGATTGGTGGGGAATATGAGTATGCCATAGGAATCACGGCAAGATCTGCACAAGAGGCACATGATGTTTTAGAAAGACTTTCGAATCAGTTTGGTAGACTGTTTTCAGTTAGAGATTATGCCATAAGTTTGCGTTGGAGCTATTTTCGTCGGAAGTATCTTTCTCCAAAGGACGAGCGGGTTAATGAAATGCATTGTGGCCCCCTGCGGAAAATCGAGGAGACGGATTCTTTAGATCGCCTGATTCTAGCCTCGCTTATGAAATCAGGAACGAGTACCGAGAGAGAGATTGCACGCGAACTCCAGATTTCTCCTTCGACCCTAAACCATAGAGTTCAAAGCCTTAAAAAGCGTGGTCTATTCTGGGGGTATGTCTATGGGGTTAATGCACAATCCTATGGTATGCAGATCTTTCGTTTACACCTTAGGTTACGGAGCATTCGAACAGGTCTTTTCGATAAGATATATCGTTATGCCTATGCCCATTCAAATATTGTGACATTTGTTCCAACAACTGGTCACTGGGATCTGAGTTTGCGGACGGAGGTGGTCGATCCGCGTGAGATACTTCAGATTCACGATGAACTCTGGGAAAGATTCGGGCCTGATATTCTTGAGATTAGAACTGTTCCGGTGTTAGGAGAAAAGAAAGTCGCGTTCTAATCGGGCTTCGGCACATTGTTATGTATCTGTCCGAAAGTTGCGGCAAATATTGGACATTTTGACAATTATTCGGCAATAGCTATTAATTCATATACAAATGGCTTCGGTAGGGGGTAATGCTTAACTTTATTCCAAAGCGGAGTCAGAATGAGATCAACCTTGAGTCTGCACTTTTACGGTTCCCCGGCTGAATTATACAAAGTTGAATATCTCAAAGAAGGCTTGAATCTGCGACGCAGTATTCGAGGCCTGAGTCATCCATCGGAAAATTGTTCTGGATCATTCAAATGGAGTTCGGCAGTTCGCGCATTGTCTGCATTAATCTTGCGTACGGTATGTAAACATAGTGGCTCTGTCGAAGGAGTTGAGCCAAGTATTCATGGAGAGTCTCTTAGTTTGGCATCCTCGTTAGACTACGCCTTAAGCAAAGAGCCTGCCTGGATGATCGAAATGTTTGGAAGTGATCTAACTGGTAGATGCTTTTTGCGAAAACTTATATATCGCACCAATCCCGAGAGAAAGTATCCTGGCCCAGTCATATTAACGCTGAATAAAAATTGCCTGCATCCGGATTCAATCAGAATCTTCTGGAACAGCCAAGTAGTAGATCAGGGTGAGCATTTTCATCATTTACTAAATGATGTAGAGGGCAAGAAGTGCTCTGAGCAAGTAAGCTTAACGTCTCTACCAACCGCGTTTGTGGATTCTATCGCCAGTACAGAAAGCAAGGAAGTGCTCTAAGATTCGATTGTCGTAGAAGCGCATAGCCAATTCCGGCGACTCCATCGAAGAGCCCAAGTCCAAGTTTTAGCGGCATCTCTTTAACCTGATGGGAGTTAGGTAGCATCCGCTCTAGATCTGATAATAAGGTAGCAGCCATGGCATGCGTTTCATGGACTAGAGCCGCATTCTTTGTATGATGGGCAATCTCACTTAAAGAATCTAGCACCCCAAATCTCCCGCAGCACATATTAAGCTTTTCAGTGGGGGGGCTTTTCCGTGTAAAGCTCAAAGCTCGTGCTAGATCCTCTTTGCACGTACGAAGCTCCTGGGTCCCGAGTCGGCCTAAACCGATCCCACTCGATCCGTGACACCATGACTGAGAGAATGAGCGAGCTCCATCCACACGCAGATCTGGCCAGGCTCCAATAGCAGAATCAAAGTTGCTATTCTCCCAAGCAACTGCCTCCTTGGCAGAGTCTAAAAAGCGTTGATCCCCGCAGACTAAATACAGACGGGATAGTGCGTATGCTATTCCAGCGTTTCCATGAGAAAATCCACACAAACTTTTATCATTTATTGTAATCCAACTTCTAAGCCCATCTGCTGAGCATACAGAATGACTAAGTAGATGTTCGCCTGCGTGCAGACACAGTTTGTGTAATCGGCTGTCTTCATTCAGTGAGAATAATGGCAGGAGCGCTAAGATCAAACCGCTCGAACCAAACACAACGTCATATCGTGTGTCTCTGGATATAAAGTCAGGTTCTATTAATAGTGCCAATCTAAGAGCCGATCGGGAGAGGTCCTGATCATTTAGAAGGACCGCAATTTTTGTTAAGCCGTAGACCACCGAGCTCAGTCCGCAGCATGCTCCGAATCCTTGGGTAAGACTGTGTCGTTCCCTGGATCTGTGATCGAAACTTGAAAGCTCAGTAACGATGGGATCTAAAATTTTCCTGGTCACTTTCTCATAGCCATCGTTACCTCTTATAGAGGCAAGCGCGGCAAAAAATAGCGCCAAGCCTACCGACCCTTGGTAAAGGTCAGCACCTAGGGATTGAGGCTGTTTATGAGGTATAGCAGCACTGACCCACCATCGAAGCGATCGATTTGAACTATCGCTTTCTGCCCGTGCGAGTATTAAGTTTCCAAGTCTCTCTGCCATATCTAAAGCTGTTCTGGAGAGAGGAGTGGTATTCCGTGCTGTTGGTTTGTCGAGCGTTATCCTTAGACGAGGCCGATCTAAGCACTGCTCGATTAATTCTAGCTGTAGATTTAGATGGTGTTGGTTTAGTTGAGTAAGTCGATGCTTCACCGATGCTAAGGCAGACTCAGAGAAGCATTGTGATAGCTTGGAATGACTTAGCGTAAGTGAGTCTGAGTTTATCGACTCACTATAAAACGGTACGTCACGATTGTAGAGCGCTAGAATCTCTGCATCAACTAGTGCTGCCAAATGCGACTTGCTCCTCTGCGCAAGGATCGCTTGGCCAAGACCTTCGAACGGAACACTATACTCAACTCCGTCTTTTAGCGCATTAAGAGATAGCGAGTGCGTGAGTAAGCGACTATAAACCCGTGTGCGTCGAAATATAACTCTACTCTTCAATTTACCTAAGCGGCCCTTAGAATCAGATAAAAGCTCTTCTCCTCGTAGTGTTAGTAATCGGTAGCTTTCCTCGAAGCCTTGTTTTAGTTCGTTGGTATAGTCGCTGCAATTCACAGATTGTCCACGGAGCTTCGGAATGCTGCGCAGTCCACTAAAATCTTGCTCCTCTGCCCCTTCGGCGTGCGCTCTTGGGATAGGCAGAATTCCAGTGCTCAATACCGAATTACTAATCTTTAAGCGCGTGTCTATCCCTGCTGCGACCTTCGGGTCTAAATCAGCAGCAACCCTGAATCGATGTGAAAATAGGGTCTCTACGTCCACCAGATGCGGATTACTTCCGTTGATAATAATATTTTCGTAGTGACAGTCATTACCTCCCAATACAAAGATGATTCCAATCAGCATGCCAACTCTAACAAAACACTCTCTTAACTCCGTCTCGGAGTGACAATCAGCAGACGTGATAAACTCGACCCAGCCGTGATCCTTAAAGGCAAGGAGCTTGTGTGTAGGTAGTGTAGGTGTAAGTTCCAAATGATTACATCGTCGTAACAAGTCCTGAAAATAAACCCCAAGATCGATATTCTTCGGCTTGTAGATTAATTTGAGTCCACTTTCAAACCCAAGCAGACTCACGGTTCTTAGCCCAAGATGAGGATCCGATAGATCAGTCGTAACCTCGACTACACGACCGAGCGGAGCATCTGAGGAGAAGGTTTTAGTGATTTGTTCAATTTCGGCCGATAGATTTGTGAGTATTTCAGTTAAAAAGTCTAGCCAGTGTTGCACGATTGTGCCAACCAGTCGGGCCATTACCGGATAACTGCTCCATAACGGCTCGCAGCGGAGTTTCAGCAGATATTCACAGAATGGATTTTCGTACATTTTAAGGTCGTTGTTTGGAGAGGCAAAGGAGCGGTGTGCGAAAAGGAGTAGCTGCTCTGCGCAGGCGTCTTTAATAAGGGATCCGATCTTTTGTTCCAGCTCCCTTTCCAATTGAGTAAAGACGATCGGAGCTATAGTTGATTCTGACCCCCCCAATCTTGACTTAAGCGAAGCCAGCGCTTTGGTTAAGATTGGCTTAATTAGTGTAGTATTAACTGAAGATTCGGCTCCTCCAGTGGAGCTTGGCTTATTAACGAAGTGATCTCTAGGATCGTTACCTTGATGACGATAAGGCTCAATAACCCAGCGCTCTACCCAAATTAACCATGGG
>CAZJXY010000195.1:0-6849 GCA_964549925.1 uncultured Bdellovibrionales bacterium
TGTTAAAAGCATTGGAAGCAAAATCTGGTTCTGACAAGGCCGGATGGTTTTCAACCCATCCAAAGCCCGATGATAGGATCGAGGAACTAGAGGATGAGTTCGATGGAATCACTAAATTAATGGCCGAAAAGAGCAACAGTGAAGCTAAGCGAGCCAAGCGTTTTATGCTGGTTAAAAACAGCATCGGTTGAGGAAATTAAGCGACACCCGCTCAATTTAACGAGAGTTCGTCTTGGATGAGTTGCTGCGCTTTCTTCCGCTGGGTTTGACTAGGCCTTCCAGGGTCTCCATAAATTGACTAACATCGGAAAATTCACGGTAAACTGAGGCAAATCTTACATAGGCCACTTGATCAACGTCTTTTAGTTCGTGCATTACAAGTTCACCAACTAGCCGCGCCGGAATCTCCTTTTCATCCATGCGACTTAATTGCAGTTCGACTTTCTGCACCACATCTTCTATGGTCTCGATACTTATCGGCCGTTTCTCACAAGCTTTCCTCAACCCAGAGAGAATTTTGTTACGGTCAAATGCTTCTCGCCGTCCGTCCTTCTTTATGATCAAAGGAAATGTCTCTTCTATTCGTTCATAAGTGGTAAAACGCGCATCGCATTTAAGACAGGTTCTACGACGACGAATCGAATCAACTCCTGCTCGAGAGTCAATTACATTAAGCTCATCTGAACCGCATTTCGGGCATTTCATCTTTGTCAGCTTAGGCCAACACTAAACCAATCTATGTCGATACATCGGAAACTTTTCGCACATCGATCTAACATTAGCGCGAATAGATTCAAGTTTGCGCTTTTCAGAACGCTGCTCAATCGCCTGCATAATAAACCCAGCGATATGCTTCATCTCAGAAGCTCCCATGCCTCGGGTTGTAAGAGCAGGAGTGCCAAGTCGAATTCCGCTAGGATTTAGCGGCGGTTGGGTATCCCAAGGTATTACGTTCTTATTTACCGTAATACCGACGCTATCTAAAACTTCCTCTGCTTCCTTTCCTAATAGCTTTTGGGGTCTCAAATCCACCATCAGCATGTGCGAATCTGTACCAGCGGACACAACCGTAGCGCCAAGTGAGATCAGCTCTGAGGCAAGCGCTCTCGCATTTACAATCACATTCTTGGCGTATTGCTTAAACTCCGGACGAGCCGCCTCCTCAAAAGCGACCGCCTTAGCAGCAATGATGTGCATATGCGGACCCCCCTGAAGTCCAGGGAATACAGCTTTATTTAAAGCTTTGGCATAATCCTTTCGAGCCATAATTACCCCGGATCTCGGACCGCGTAATGTTTTGTGTGTGGTGGTTGTAACGATTTCGCAGTGTGGAACAGGATTAGGATACTCGCCCGCTGCAACTAGACCAGCGTAATGAGCGATGTCAGCCATAAGTACAGCACCAACGCTATCAGCCGCACGGCGAAACATTTCAAAATCAAATCGCCGAGAATAGGCCGAAGCTCCAGCGATAATCATCTTCGGTTTATGCTCTTTAGCGAGGGTCATTACTTCCCCCTCGTCGATCAACCCATCAGACTGCCGCACTCCGTAGGCCACAATTTTGTAATGCTTGCCGGAAAAATTGACCGGACTTCCATGGGTAAGATGTCCGCCCTGATCTAAGCGCATCCCCATGACCGTATCGCCAGGCTTCACCACCGCTTCAAAAACGGCCTGATTCGCTTGAGCTCCGGAATGCGGCTGCACATTTGAAAACTCCGCGCCGAATAACTTCTCTAGACGCTCTTGGGCAAGGCTCTCTATCTGATCGACAACCTCGTTTCCACCGTAGTAGCGTTTTCCCGGCAACCCTTCGGCATACTTATTTGTCGCAACACTACCAACGGCCTCGAGAACCGCCTCACTTACATAGTTCTCGCTTGGAATCATCTCCAGGCCAAATTCTTGCCGCTCGGTCTCTTGCTGCAATAGCTTGAAAACCGTTGGATCGGATTGCCGAAGAGAACAGGTAAGCGAACTATTATTAGTACCCAAGTGTTCCGTACTGGTTTGGATCTACTTAATACAATAGATCCGGGAAAGATCGATTACTTCGATCTCTCTGTGATGTAAGAGATTACGTCCTGCACTGTTTGGATCTTCTCAGCATCCTCATCTGAGATCTCCATGTCATACTCTTCTTCCAGAGCCATTACCAACTCCACGATATCCAGAGAGTCAGCACCAAGATCTTCTAGAAAGGAGGCTTCCGGAGTTACATCTTCAGCATTAACCTGAAGCTGCTCCACAATAATCTCTTTAATCCTCTTGGAAATCTCGTCAGCCGAAGCCATTTATCTTCTCCTGTTACTTAAACTTCAAAACATTTTAGAGGTCTGATTCATAACTAACGAATCCTCGACCATCAAGAGAGAACGCTCTCCCAATTATCTTCGCTAAATGTTTGTTGCCACAAATTAAGCAAAAAAACAGCTCTAAACGCAAGGACTTGCCGAATATTACTTTTTTTTAAAAAACACAATCAGAGCAATAGGTTAGGTCAAACTACATATATAGTCCGCCATTTATCCCGATTATTTGCCCGGTGATATAGGCAGAATTGGGTCCAGCTAAAAATGCACACAGTTCAGCCACCTCCCGCGCCGCGCCAAATCTCCCTGCAGGAATAGTCTCTAGATAGGCTTGTTTCGTCTCCTCGCCTAATCCCCCCGTCATCTCTGTCTCAATGAATCCCGGAGTAATCGCATTTACGGTTATATTTCTCGATCCAAGCTCCTTGGCCATCGATTTAGTCAAGCCAATTAACCCGGCCTTGGAAGAGACATATGGAACTTGCCCAGCATTTCCCATCTCTGCAACAACCGAGCTCATATTAATTATCCGACCGTATCGAGAGCGCATCATAATGCGCGCTGCAGCTCTACTACAAAAAAAAGCCCCGTTGAGATTAGTAGCTAAGGTATCGATCCAGTCCTCATCTTTCATTCTTACCAAAAGCCCGTCCTTAGAGATCCCAGCGTTGTTGACCAGGATATCCAGTTTGCCGGCTCGCTGCTTAATCGAATCAATCGCTCGTTCGACATCATCTACCTTGGCCACAGAAAACCCAATTACCTCCGCTTCACCTCCTGCTGCCTTACAAGCAGCAACAGTTTCCTCGGCTGCATCAGCACGAGAATTGAAATTCACAAAAACCTTACAGCCAAGTGACGCAAGCTTTATACAAACCTCTCGGCCGATTCCCCGGGAACCACCAGTCACTAGCGCCACATTGGATCTTAATTCTGTAGTCATAGCAGTTATCCCTTTACGTCCTTGTCCAGGCTGACATCTCCATCAACTTCTGCACGCTTGCTACTCTTTTTTCTCTCACCCTTTTCTAGACTTCTCTCCATTCTGCCCCAAATTCCATCCTCGTAGGCGTTTGTTACACCAAGATCGAACGCTGAAAGACTTGCACCTAGTTTTGCCACCATGCCATCACTTGCAAACCTATGTGCCACACGAATTCCGTTCATTAATCCGCGGGCGTTAGAGGCTCCATGACAGACCACTGCCACTCCCTTAAGTCCAAGTAACGGTGCGCCACCATAAGCAGAGGGGTCGAGCTTTTCCCGAAAAACTGCCTTTAATAAAGGTCTAGCAAGCCACATCCCAAACTTTCCTCTAGTGGATGAATCTACATGGTGCTTAATTGCTTCAATCACAAGTTCAGCCGTGCCTTCCATCGCCTTTAGTAACACGTTCCCAACGAATCCATCACAAACCACAACATCCACTACGTTTCGACCCATGTCACGGCCTTCAACGTATCCGATAAAATTAATACTACCCAACTGGGACAAGATTTGAGCGGCCGATCTAGTAATATCTGTTCCCTTAGAAGCTTCGGACCCATTCGAGAGCAGCGCCACACGCGGCTTTTCAACCCCGATTATCGATGACGCATAATAACTTCCCATTAGAGCGAACTGTACCAACTGGTGAGCGTGACACTCAACATTTGCACCGGAGTCAAGCAAGACCGTAGGTGGCGCATCGGTCGCTTTAGGTATTAAAGAGGCAATAGCCGGGCGAACTATCCCAGGAAGCACTCCCATCACAAACATTCCGGCCGCCATTACTGCACCGGTATTCCCGGCGCTCACAACACCACAGGCCTTCCCATCTTTTGCCAACTCGAAGGCAACCCGAATTGATGAATCTGATTTTCGTCTAACCGCAATACCAGGGCTCTCGTCCATAGTAATCACAGAGCCCGCGTGGGCTAAGGTGATATGGGGATTGGATTCAGCGTTAAGACTCCTTAGTTTGGCCCGGATTTCAGGCTCACTGCCAACTAAGATGGTTGAAATTCCAAGATCAATAGCAGCAGAAACAGCTGCCTCAACCGCCACTCCTAGACCGAAATCTCCACCCATTACTTCAAGGGCTACTGGGAGAGAACTGGAAGGAGTCGGAAGATTTATGCTCACCGTAAGCTAATTATTTTGCGAAAGCTCCTTAAGAAGCAGCCGCAACTGCTACCATCTGTTTCCCGCGGTAGTAACCACAAGCTGTGCAAGCGCGGTGACGTAATACTGGCTCCCCACAATTGGAACAGACCAGAGGGTTACAACGAGTTAGAGCGTGGTGCGCACGACGAGTGCCACGTCTTGAATGAGAAGTTCTTTTCTTCGGGACTGCCATAAAGCCTCAATTAAAATTCAGCACCAAATTATATCGGTGAAATCAAAAGGATACGGGTAGGAAAAGTATCCTAAATCCGACGATTTCTCAAGATCTGCCCCCAGAATCTGGAAAAAGACAGTATTTATGCGTGCGCGTGAACAGCTTCCTCGAGAGTCGGGTCTGAAAACGGTAAGATCGGGTACTTCCTAAGGAAACTGGTTATACATAAGCCATACGCACCAAGGAAGCCCAAAAAGAAAGCGATCTCAAGCGGTCCAATCGGAATTCTATCCGGGCTAATTTGCGGCATGATTAATATATACCGCTCAATCCATAGCCCAACTAAAAGGATGCAACAAACCATTGAGAAGGCCAAAGGAGTTTTTTTCACATCCTCAGAAATCAGCAGGATAAATGGGGTAATAAAACACATCGCCAGAGTGACCCATGAGAGTGTTCTCCAGGGATCTTCACGGGTCCTTAAGATCAACCACTGAGTCTCCTCCGGCATATTGCCATACCACATAGGAAGAAATTGGGCGAAAAAGAGGTATGCCCATAGAATACAAAAGCCGCAGGTCAATTTTCCAAGGTCGTGAAATTGCTGTCGACCAGCACAAGCCGCATACTCGGGGTTCATTGAACGAATGCATAGGACGGTTAAAGAGAGTATCGCCCAACCACCGAGAATATTCCCGACGAATACGAAACCACCAAACATGTTGGCGTAAAAAACAGGATCCATCCCCATTACCATCTCAAAGGCGAAGAGTGAGTAAAGGATTGCATAACAGAACACCAACAGCGGGGCCATTTTTGATCGGCTTTGGTCGATGGCGGGAACCTCGACTGCTTCACCCTGCCACTTTCCAACAAGATCATCGAACTCGTTCAGATTCCAAGGCTCTTTGTTCTTAGTGCGCTCGCGCAAAACCCCGATGTCGCCACGCAGTCCCTTTCTTACGAAGGTATAAATCAAAAGAAACAACCCACCCAGACAAAGGGCGTGCCGTACATAAACAAAATCGGGCTCCATCCACCACTCTCGGCCCGGCATCGGCTTGGTGCCCCAATAAAACAGATACTCCTTTCCAAAATAGGTAGCGAGAAGCATCAACCAAGCTACCCAGAAGAAACTTACATTTGCTTCAGCAACGCGTTTAATCGGAGCAGACCAGGTAGCTCTTACAATATGGACAATTATGGCGGTCATAGATGCACCAACTGAAATCCCCATCCAGTACACCAAATTAGTGTAAAACGCCCCCCAGAAAAGTCCGTAGTTGGTGCGGAACGCTACAAGGCCGACGACAAAACTAATAATCCCGATCCATGTAAAATACCAAAACAACCGCCTTAGTCCTGGATCAAATTGAACCGGCTTCCAATGAATTGCTTTATTCAGATCTACGTGTAACGGTTCTACATGCGACATACTGATTACTTACCTTTCTGAAGATCCCTAATGTAATTTACGATATCCCACGCCTCGCTTTGAGCCATCTTAAAGCCAACCGGTGGCATCACCGCCATTCCACCAAAATATATCGTACCAAAAAATAATCCATCGGGTCGGTCTTTATACAGCGCACCTCCGATTTCCGGTCCAGCCATTATCGACTTTTGACCAACGACTCCTGGAATGAGCCCCTTGTCTGTGTAGTATCCATGGCAAGCTGTACAATTAGCTTCAAACAATCTTTTCCCACGCGCGACTGAATCCGCAGAAGTCGGCACTGGATTTTTCATGTTAACTGCGTCGTCCTTAGTGGTTAGACGAGCCTCCAGAGTACCAACCGCGACACTCCCCTCGGGTGGCATTCTAACAGTCGAACCCGTTCTCAGATACTTGGTCTTCACCATGTCGTCATTGAATGGAAGAGCCGATGCTTGTGAAACGCAAAGCACTGATCCAATTAGTACGAGTAAGCAGTTATTCCTCATCTTATAACCCCTCCCGAACATCAACTTCTTCCGCACCGGCTTTAAGCAGCTCATTCTTTATTATGGAAGTTTGATCTTTAGGACAACCAACGGCGATCCCAAATTTATCGTTCGAGAATCTTGAATCATACCCGACTTTTCGAAGAATATCTGGAATGCGGGCGAAGTGCAGCATACCGAGCAGTGTGAAAATCGCGCCGAAAAGCACCATACACTCATACCCAATCACTACGAAACCCGGTATAGAAACGATATCTTTCGAACTGACGC
>CAZJXY010000196.1:0-4147 GCA_964549925.1 uncultured Bdellovibrionales bacterium
CATATCCTAATATGGCTTCTTCAAGGTCGGGGTTATTTACAAACCAGAGTGCAGAATTTCGGCTACGTGTCGTTAAAAACGACGCATACTTCTTGGACTATATTTGCGGATGATATCCCAAATAAGGGATCTCGGGTTAATTGTCCGGAAAGTTTCCGAGTTTTTGAATGTTCCCAATTTTTTGGCAGTTGGAACCACTCAATTCAACTTAGCTTCAACGCGGTTTAACTAAACACAAGTCGCTGAGGAAAGTACTATGGGAAGCACCACCTATATCGTCCCATCCAATTTCGCCACAATGCCCGAAAGCTCCTTCCGAATTTGTTGATTCGGCACCATCCAGTTATTTGACCAAGAGAGCCAAGAGATCGTAGATCCCACAGTTGCTGAAATCGAAATAGAAATTAATATCCCCAAAAACACCGAGGAGGCATATCCAAATATTGGCGATCTTATCCGAGTCTCACGTATCACAAACATTATCGAAACTACCGCCAGCGGAAGAAACTCAGCGCTGTAGCGCTGAGTGATAAAGAAATAACTTAAGATCAATACTGCCTGACCTACGAAAGCTATAATTGCTAAGTGCAAAAGAGAGGGTCTGCGCCGACACAACATCACCAATGCGCCTACAAAAAATGCTAGCAACCAGGCACTCCCTATCCCTAAAGGTAGTGTCCACTCCTTATATTTTTGTAGCTCAAATCTCTTGTCCCCATAGTGTTTCACTTGCGCTAAGGTAAAATAGGGAAAATTAGAGGTAATGTGCTCAGTTCGAGGGGTAAAGTAGTTTCTGACTGCCACCGGTATTCTTTCCACGTCAAATTCTACGAGAGGCTTGACTGATCTTGCGGAGGAATTCGACGAGTAGTAACGCATATCAATAAAGGTCAACATACTGCCAAACCTCGAGTAGTTGTACCAACTCTGTAACGCGAGGCATAAAATCAATGGCAATCCGATTAAAGCGGCTGATTGAACTTTGGGGAGTCGAATTTTCCAAGTTTTATTCTTGAGCTCTACATATAATTGGCGCAAAGCTATAATAGTAAAAATCATGATGCACGGAAGACCGAAGGTTACGCGACTCAGTATCGCTAACCCGGCAGAAATTGACATTCCAACCATCGATCCACTTAAACTATAGCGTACTGGGTCAAGAAACCGTTGAAAGTACGAGATAAACACTATGGTCCAAGCTACCCCCCAAATCATACTCTCGTGATATATTAGCGGCGCCGACGCAATAAAAAGTAGCGGTGTTCCTAGGACAAAACCAAGAACTAAAGCACCTACAAAAATTCTTCTGATCCATCCGACAATACGTCCATTTACTCTGCAGGATTCAAGACAGATACTCATAAAATAAAACATCGCAAGGATCGATGCGAGCAATACGGAAAACCTGGAGAACTTTCCGTATTCTTTAGGCCAGATCTGATGAAGCACTATTCTTAAGATCGCCGGAAATGGCCCGAAGTACATATATGTCTTTCCGCCGATTCTGAAAGCTTCCCCCTTAATACTCTTTGGATCTACATCACTTCGCCCGTCCAGCATTCCTACCGCAAGACTATCGAACGCCTCTCCACATATTTCCGGGCCGAATATAGAACCTGAAAAATGTGTAGCGAAGGCAAAAAGAACGATCGAGATAAAAGCGAGGAGACTGAGGTAATAGACTGCACCTCCTGGAGTGAAAGGAGTGAAAGACGGTCGAAGACTAGTACGCCGCCCAAAATATAATTCGAGGTATTTCGTAATCACACACACCAATGGAGCTGCGATCTAACTTTTCGCGCTCATACGATAGAATCGTAATCTTTAGTGTCGTGACTTTAGGTAAAAAATCGCGAATTTATACTGTAAATACAGGCGATTATATGAGAATCACTGAATTGATATCTCGAAGATTATTCATCGCCCCAAGCTAAGGTCGTTTGGCCCACACGTCCTCGCCATTTCCAGAGCCCGTTCGATGAACTCATCACGGAGGTTAGAGAGTTCATAGGGTACTCGGCCGCCGAGTTCCCCAAATGCTACTACCCTATGATGTCCATCTAATATGTACAGTTTTCCACCATTCTCCCAAACACTTATGGGTGGAATCTCCTGACCGTTTCTAATCGATTCAATCAGACTCTTTACGACATCACTGCTCATCTCGCCTTCAATTGAGTGCGTACGCGTGAAGCTAGATGCCGGCGCTCTGAGACAAGATCCCGCCGCGCTGGGTAATGTAGCGCTTTCAGTAACCTCCTCACACACCTCTCTCGCCACAGTCCTCGGTGCAATTGCCCTGGTTGTGGCTGCCAAAGTCGCCTGCTCAGCCTCCCCCGCAAGCCCCCCAAAGATTAATCCTTCCAGAAATGAAAACGCGTGCATCGCATCGGATGCAAGCTGCATAAATTTATACGCACCAAAAGACTGCGGACACCTGATCCCAAATTGTGACATTCCCGGAATCGCCTCTCTTAAGTCCGGGCCAAACACTAATTCAGAAAGAAACCCTCGTAGTGACGGCTCAGAACTACCACTTACGGTTCCTGCTCCCGCAGCTAGCCCACAGGTTGAAGGATCCTCAGTAGATCCTCCCGAATACCACCCAAGTCTAACCACCCCACCAGGGTCATTTGGATCTGAGTCATAAGTGTACGCTACTGTCTCCTGATCACACGGGCCATCAGTGTCATACTTTAAAGGTCCAGTAGGGGGCGTTGAGGTTGTTCCTGAGGATGTGACTTCAGGGGGATTTGTGTTACCTGAGCCAGTATTTGAATTGGTTCCAGTGATACTTACTGAGGCAGAAGTTGGTACAGGAGGAGACGTTGTACCGCCACTTGGGCTAACCACAGGTGATTCTGCCGGTGATGGATCAGGAGAAGGTTCAGGGGAAGAAGCTGTTGGCGGATCAGCCGGTCTTACTGGAGGTGAGGTTGTCTGTGCAGTTACCAGGGATGGTAACAGTATTAAGCTAACGATTGTTAGCCTAACGGTTCTGTTATTTAAAATAAACCCGGTTAAGACTCTCACAAGCCAACTCTAAGAGACTGTGTCGATCTCCTGCATTTTTACCCATTAGTCTTGATGATAATTACTGGGTACGAGGTTCCTCCCTTACCTATCTCAATTTTCGCTACAAATTCGGGGATATACCCCTACCCCAACCACCCCCTACTCAGATTTTTGGCTTTCTGAGTCCAATCCAATCGCCATCTCATCTTTTATTTGTCACACAGAAACATCGAGGGAAGGATTATGGATACGCGCCGCGCTTGGATACTAACTGCAGGAAGTGTTTGGTTATATAAGTCGCCTCTATTCGCGGATGATATCCCACATGGGGGATATCGGGTTAACATTTAGAAAATTTCCGAGCTTTTCATTACTCCCAATTGTTTTTCCTCCGTTTGCACTGCCCAATTCAAATTAGCGGCAACTCGGTTTAACTAACCACAAGTCGCTGAAAGAAAGAAAGGGGTCGTTGCTGCCAGCGTAGCTTGTTCCGCCTCCCGAGACTATTGCCCGATCCCAAACAACAAGATATCGACTTCATGACCCGGATTTCCCGAGCTGCTGTCAAAACCTCGTCGTCCCAGCAACCGTACCGTCTCATATCCATTTTCGCTGGCGGTAGACTCAGCCCACTCACACAAAATCTGTCTCGCCCGAGAAATTGCCAATGTCCCCACTTTCCCGGCCAGAGCATTTTCGGAAACTCCCGGAATATCTATCGTTGCCATTCTTAACTGGAGTTCGCTACCAACTACCACTGGTTCAGCAAAAAATTGCACGGGACTGGAAATTCCGGCTCTGCCAAATTCGAAATTGATATTAAGTAAACCGTCTTTGGTCAGTTCGGCCGGAGAAGCGCTACAGATAGCCTTCGAAGATAGGGAACCGGCTAAGCTAGGAGTTGCAGAGTCTATACCACTGCTCCCTGCGTTAACAGCGAACGTTGCAGCCGAAGGCGCCTTTTCCCCTAGACTTACAGTTCTTGATGTCAGGTTTTCACAAAGTGCGACTGTTTTACTTGAACGACTGGCAATACTGCGTGTTGCTGCCCCAAGCGTTACTTGCTCAGCCTCCCCTGCAAGCCCCCCAAAGATTAATCCTTCCAGAAATGAAAACGCGTGCATCGCATCGG
>CAZJXY010000196.1:4247-6840 GCA_964549925.1 uncultured Bdellovibrionales bacterium
AGGGAAGGATTATGGATACGCGCCGCGCTTGGATACTAACTGCAGGAAGTGTTTGTGTACTCTTATCCGTTTCTCTGATCGGCGCACCGTGGACACCACTCTCTGTACCGGGCGGTGGCTCTACCGGCACAAGTTTACCACTTGCCGATTTCGGAGAGCACTGGGAAGGAAATAGCGGCGAATACAGTGCAAAGATTTCTCTCTGGACTCCGGATTTTAAGAGTTATTTAATTCCGAATGATCTTTGGTACAACAGCACCAAGACAAGCGTGAGCAGTCTTGGGCTGTATGGCTGGAGCATTCGTACCCGCTATCTTTCTTGCGTTAATCCAAATAGCGGAACTAACTGCGATAATACCAATAATGCGGATAATCTTTACAGCTTCTTCGACGGAACATTTTTTTCAAGACTATATCCCGATGGCGGTAACAATTTTCACACTCGATTTGGGACAAAATTTTCGTACCAATCGGCGACTCATACTTTTACAGAGATAGTAAGCGACGGGACCAAAATAAATTATGGCGAGGGAACGTTGGGGCGGGTGACATCTCCCGAAGGTTACACCTATCTTCCAACCACTATTTCTACAAAAGACGGTTGGAACACTCGCTACAGTTACAGTAGCAATGGGCGGATTGCTCAGATCCACATAGATGACCTAAATCCAAGTGACAGTTTCAATCCTAAATATTACTTCCAATTCTCCTACACTTCCTTAGGCGGGCCACTTGCATCTGTGACTTTAAGACAGATTCCATCAGGTACTGTTTTGCGATCATATATCATCAGCACTCAAGATAGCAGCAAAGGTAAGCTGCTTACCAACGTTGAAGAACGTGGGGAAAATGACGCAGTGATCGGCAATACTCAGTACGGATACGACGGAACCGGGAGCTTCGAAGGGTATCTAACTTTTATCAGAAACAGCCTTGGAGGATCACGCAGAATAAATTACACCCCAAAAGGAGTCACGATCAATGGCATCAAGCGCTACCGCCCTGTGGTCTCTTCCATTATTGATGATAATGGTATGGGTAGTAGCTACACCACCGGCTTTAGCTATACGAATGATAGCGGCGTAGGCGGATACGAGAGTGTAAAGCAGAACTTTCCAAACGGCACTAAAAAGGTTGCCACCTTCTATACCGGAAGTAGCCCTGAAGATAAGCGCGGCATAGTTTATACGATTGAAACCTTCGGGTCCAACAATTCTCCCCTCACTAAGCATTACCGCACCGTTTCCACCGGGGCGAATAACTACGTAGCTCTGACTCAGTCAGTGGACGAGCAATATACGGATGATGCCGCAAACAAAGCTAGCTTTGGAACTATCTACACCTTTGATTTTGCAAATTATAGAATTACACAGATAGATAATAAGGGAAGGATCACTTCGTTTGATCCGGCGACTGGCGTTATAACTGATTCGATCAGTGCAGATAATACTGTCACAAATATCGCCTATTTGCCCCCTGATCAAACTCTCGGGATTAGAAACCAGATTGATTACATTCAACTAACCAAAGACGGTACTATCGGCACGCTCCTTTCTAAGACCTCCTTCCAATATGGAGATTCGAAAAAACACACCACCAAGGTTATTGAGTGGAAAGATCAGACTAACTCGCTTGAAACAAGGGCGAGCTACGACCCAAGTTCCGGTAACTTATTAACTCTCACTGAGCGAACCGACCCGGCCACAACCTCGCCGCCGCTTACCACATTTACGGACGACGGCTTCCGAATACACACAATTTCCAAGGGAACTTTCACCACCACGATTGATTATGATCGCGCAGGCAGAAAGGACTTAGTCACATTGCCCTCCGGTATGGCAATTGACTACGCCTATGATGACCGTGGGTTCTTAGAGAGCATTACACAGGTCAGTGATGCGACCAGCGGCTCGCAGAGGCGAACTATCAAGAGTTTCAACATCGAGACCGGAGGAGTCGGTGCCACCAGTTCAAACTACATCGAACAAGTTAGCGATGGCGGAGAGATATCCCGATCTTACTTTGATGGATTGGGTAGAGTCATCCAAGGTCGTGAGTTGGTTGAAGATCAGTATGTAGTTAGAGACCTAACATTCGGATCAGCGGGTATCTCTTCATTGTCCAAATTTTACTTCGATGACGGTGAAAATAATACAGTACCTAGATCAGCAGGAGATCCTCCGAGTTCCGTGCCATACAATATACTAAATTATGATACCTTTGGCCGAATAAACAGTATCGAGACAAACCCTGAAGAGAGCCCAGCTGGATCGAGCAATCTAAACGGGCCGACTACGATTTTCCACCAAGTCGGTTCAAATCCAGACGCGATTAAGGTTCAAGACTCATCATCCCCTCGAACAAGTCTAGCGGTTAGTTCAAGCGATCGGATTTCGACCGCTTACCTAATGGGTTCAACTGCACCGGAGAGCACCGTCTTTACGCTAGCGCAAAACCTCTCCCAACTTCCAACTAAGTACAGTATTACTAACCAGCTCAACAACTCGTTTGACACATTGGTTGATCGACTTGGTCAGGTTACATCGACTAATAACCCAATCGGTTCCAAACTTACTTCCTTACTCTATTACCC
>CAZJXY010000197.1:0-6807 GCA_964549925.1 uncultured Bdellovibrionales bacterium
TAAACTGGCCTCTTAAATTTAAGCTTCTCTCCGCTATCACAAATCTTAGAAAACTCATCAGCCGCGATAATTACAGAGATAACTGACAATAGATATAGTAACCATCGGCCGTAAGATGAGGCTGCCGCGAGGATCAGTGATAATATAAGTACGGCGACTAAGATCGCCGCGGTCCTAACCCGTACTGAAAGATTCTTGTAAATTTCCTGGGCCATTTGCTTTTCGCTTAGGCGCGTAAGACCGCCTGACCATTTTCCGCACTACCCGTATCGACTTGCTCTGAAACTTGTTCTGCAGTAAGTCCAAATCGACGGGCCCGTCCGTTAAATTCTTGAATACACCGCTGGTACTCTTTCGCATCAAAATCAGGCCAATACACCGGCGAAACTACTATCTCTGTGTAGGCCAGCTGCCATAACAAAAAATTCGAGATTCTATTCTCACCGCTTGTTCGGATTAACAGATCCGGATCTGGAATATCGGCAGCGTATAGAGACTGAGAAAAGGTTTGTTCATTTATCTGACTTAACTCGATCTCTCCAGATTTAACACGTGCAGCGATCTGTCTGCTTGCGTGAACAATCTCTTCGCGCCCGCCATACGAGACGGCTAATACTAAGTCCATCCCGCTCAGCCTTGCCGTTCGTTCCTCTCTTACTTTCAAGGTATCTTGAACAAAGGCCGGCAGTTTTGACAGCTCACCCACAGCGCGCAGGCGTATATCATTCCTCAGCATCAAATCTAGTTCACTATCCAAATGCGACTTAAAAAGGGACATTAAGGCGGAAACCTCTGCTTTTGGGCGTTTCCAATTTTCAGAGGAGAAGCAAAATAAGGTTAAATAGCGCACTCCGAGACGTCTTGATTCTTCAACTACCGAGCGCACACTCCGTACCCCGGCGCGGTGCCCCTCGACTCTAGGCAGTCCACGCGAACCGGCCCAACGGCCGTTCCCATCCATGATGATCGCTACGTGACGCGGGACACTTAAGCTACTCATATCAAACTAACTTACGACTCCAGCCCAAATCCAGCGGTCAAAGATCCATCATCTCCTTCTCTTTTGCCGCCAATAGATCGTCAATTTCCTTGACTCGTTTATCAGTGACTTTTTGTACCGCATCAGAGTCCTTTTTGAACTGATCTTCGGTAACAAGTTTTTTATCCTTTTGGATTTTTAAGGCGTCATTCATTTCACGCCGATGGCCGCGTACGGCAACACGAGATTCTTCAGCCATTTTGTGTAATTTCTTGATAAGATCCTTCCTACGCTCCTCAGTTAGAGCCGGAATAACGATACGGATCATCGTTCCTTCCCAAGACGGATTCAGTCCAAGATCGGCAGCTTGAATCGCCTTGGCAATCGGCTCGACTGCTCCCTTATCATAGACTGTAATCATAATTAACCGCGGCTCCGGAGCGGAGATGTTCCCTAATTGGATCAGCGGCACCGAACTGCCATAGTAGTCTGCATGAATGCCATCCAATAATGCGGCACTAGCCCGACCACTTCGAAGCTTCCCAAGCTCGCGCTTGAACGCCTCAATCGTCTTTTGGCATTTACCCTCAAGTTCATTTAAATTAGCACTCATCTTATCCTCCTTGAGAAATCAAGCCCCAAACAAGCCTTAATCTTAAGCTTTTCCCTCCATATTAACCAGTGTGCCAACATTCTCTCCGAGCACAACGCGTCTTAAGTTGCCTGAGCTATTTATGTTGAATACTTTGATCGGAAGGACATTATCCATACACAAAGAAAGCGCTGCTGCATCCATAACTTTTAGTCGATCTTTGAGCGCAGTCATGAAGCTTAAAGTCGGGTAGAGCTTGGCATCCTTATGCTTAACTGGATCTTTGTCGTAAATACCATCCACTTTGGTGCCTTTAAGGAGAATCTCAGCACCTATCTCCATGGCGCGCAAGGAAGCAGCAGTATCGGTGGTAAAGTATGGGTTCCCTGTCCCGCAGGCGAAGACCACAACTCGATTTTTCTCTAAATGCCGAGTGGCACGCCGCCGAATGTACGGCTCACAGATCTCTCGCATCTCGATCGCTGATAAGACGCGTGTCGGAATGCCCTGCTGCTCCATCACGTCTTGCAAAGCAAGGGCGTTAATTGCAGTAGCTAACATCCCCATGTAATCACCAGAAACTCGATCGATTCCCTGCGAATCAGCTTGAATCCCGCGGTAGATATTTCCACCGCCGATTACGACTCCAAGCTGCACTCCAAGCTCATGAATCTCCTTCATCTGAGCGGCAAGATTGTTGACGACTGCTGGGTCAATCCCGAAACCGGCTTCTCCGGCCAAAATCTCTCCGCTAAGCTTAAGCAGTACCCGTTTATATGCCGGCTTCAAGAATGGAACCTCTGTAATTAATTAAGTCTGACCCACTTGTTGGGCCACTTCAGCGGCAAAGTCGGTGGTTGGACGATCAATCCCCTCACCAACTTGAAAACGCTGAAATCGACGCACACTTATCTTTTCACCTACCTTCACACTTAGCTGCTCGATTAGGGCTTTAACCGTAAGCTTTCCGGACTCATCACGCACGAAATTTTGATTAAGTAGACAGTTATCATCGTAAAACTTTTTCAATCTTCCTTCTATGATTTTATCCGCCATCCCCTTCTGCTTTTGATCAAGCTGTTCAAAAAGGATCTCTTTCTCCTTGGTTAAAATAGCAGCCGGAACTTCCTCGGCGGTAATGTAGCGCGGATTCATGGCAGCGATGTGCATAGCAATATCTTTGGCTAAAGCTTGAAAATCATCGCCGCGTGCAACGAAATCAGTCTCTGAGTTCAACTCGACGATCGCAACAATCTGTCCGCCGTGGTGACTGTAAACTCCGATCACCCCCTCGGCCGCAACTTTGCCCGCTCGCTTATCGATATTCTTCAGACCTTTCTTCCTCAAGAATTCAATCGCTTGCTCCAAGTTGCCTGCGCACTCAGCCAACGCGGCTTTACAATCCATCATCCCTGCGCCGGTCTTAGCCCGAAGCTCCTGTACTAACTTGGCCGATACTTCTGCCATATTCACTCCCGGAAAATAACTAAATAAAAAATACTATTTCACCAACGCCCTAACATTTAGGACTTGGCACTCTCAGCTGTAACAGTCGAGTCTGCAGCTTGACCCTCCGACTTTTCGGCCGCTGCCTCCGACTTATTCTCCTTCTCGGCAAATCGAGAAGCATAAATCGCTCTTCCTTCCATCACCGCATCAGCGATGCCAGCAGTAAATAGTCGAATCGTACGAGCGGCATCGTCATTAGACGGAATTACAAAATCGATCCCTTCTGGAGACGAGTTAGTGTCCACCAAGCCTACAACCGGAATTTTTAAGCGCTGCGCCTCAGCAATGGCGATTTCTTCCTTCGAGACATCTACAACAACCAAGAGACCTGGGGTATCTCGCATCTCTCTAATACCACCCAAGTTGTCATTCAATTTATCAAGGCTACGGCTGATCATTAGCCGTTCCTTTTTGTTGAGCTTAATTTCTGAAGCCGGGTCTTCGGCTTTTTTCAAAAGATCTTCCATCTTACGCATTCGCTCAATTGAATTGCGAATGGTTTGAAAGTTGGTGAGTGTGCCTCCAAGCCACCTGGAAATTACATAAAACGATCCGGAGCGTTCGGCTTCTTGCTTTATGATCTCTCGTGCCTGTTTTTTTGTTCCGACAAATAGCACCGTCTTTCCACGAGCAGAGGTATCCACAATCGCCTTTCTGGCTTTAACCCAGGCCTTCATTGTGAGGTCAAGGTTGATGATATGCATCCCGTTCTTGGCGGCGAAGATAAACGGGGTCATCTTTGGATTCCAACGTTGAGTCTGATGGCCAAAATGGGCACCAGCTTCAAGCATCGATTGAACAGTTATATTAACTGGGTAATTAAGGTTAGACTTCTGGCCGGAACCGGCAGAGGCTGCTGTACTCATGATTATTCTCCATCCTAGTTAGTCCGCCCCGAAGCATTAACTAAAGACCTGTTGTCTAACAACCAGTCCAAGCACTAGGAGATTTACGCTCGGGTGTGATTTAAAGTCTTAAGCTTTTAGCATAGTTAGCGCGGGAGAGAAAGTTGCGGGGGGTGGGGTTTGAACCAGGAATCGAAAAAGAACGTCGAGCAAAGTATCCCTGTAATTTCAATATCATATCAGGATACGCGTACAGAAATTAACTATTATGGCTAATGGCTTTCCTATTATTAAATCAAAGGATAGAGAGTTTTGGAGACTTCGATGCCGTGGTCCGAGAGTAATTCAAAGCTCTCTCTCAGATAACTCGCGGCAAATAATACTCCATAGTTGCACTTTAACAAGGTTGGTATACTCCTCTTTTAGCATGCTTGAGAAACTACACATATTCTTTGCTACTGGTTTTTACAGTGGTTACTTAAAACCGTTCTCAGGGACTTGGGGTTCTGGTGCTGCGGTAATAGCTTGGATCTTAATCGGTAAATTCATTCCGAACTACACCAACACTTATGATATTTGTTTTATTGCTTTTTTAATCTTTGCCGGAGTCTATTCGACGAACGTTCTCCTGAGAGCAGTGGAGAGTGGCGCCATACCTGCACCAAAAAAACCGAATGACCCAAGTATCGTGGTGATTGATGAGTGGGCTGGTACGTGGATCACACTGCTTGGAACCGCCAGAGGCGATTACATTGGCATCGTAATCGCATTTATAATTTTTCGAGCTCTAGATATCATAAAACCTCCTCCTGTTAGGCAGCTGGAGCAGTTTCCAAAGGGCCTTGGAATTATGCTTGATGATGTTGCGGCTGGGATAATCGGGCTGATTGCCCTTTCGGTGCTTCGATATTATGCTTTCATTCCATCTCCAGTATGAACGCTTGGGTAGAGATCTTAATCATTTTTGGACTAATTATACTAAATGGTCTGCTTGCCATGGCTGAGCTTGCCGTAGTCTCAGCCCGCAAAGGTAGACTTGAGCGTCAAGCCACCGCGGGTAGTAGACGAGCTCAGGTAGCGCTGGAACTCTCAAAAACTCCTACGATATTTCTGGCAACTGTTCAGATTGGAATCTCACTGATCGGCATAGCGGCTGGCGTATTCTGCGGCGTTACTCTGTCCGAAGATTTAGCTGTCGAGATTGCACGTCTCGAGACTCTTGCACCTTACGCCCAGGCTCTCTCATTTTTAATAGTTGTCTCCGTAATCACTTTTATCTCCTTGGTGATTGGAGAACTTGTCCCCAAGCGCTTGGCGCTCGTATGGCCCGAGAAACTGGCCAGTGTCCTTGCTCCGCCATTACAAAAGATCGCAACGGTACTTGCTCCCCTTGTTCGTTTGCTTGATTGGTCAACCGAGGCACTGCTAAATTTTTTTGCGGTACCCAAACCAAAGCATGAGGACCTGACTGAGGATGACATGCACGATATGCTTGAGCGCGGTACACTCACCGGGGCAATTGATGAGACCGAAGCCTTTATCGCTGGTCGGGCGTTCCGTTTAGGGGATCGTCCAATTGCTACTTTGATGACCCGCAGAGCAGATATTGTTTGGTTGGATATTGAACGACCATTTGATGAAAATTGGGAAAAGGCAGTTGAAGCTGCGCATGGACTTTTTCCACTGGCCAAAGGACAGATTGATAACATAATTGGAATCGTCCATCTCTCAGACATTGCCGCCTGCAAGGCCGGGAAGTTATCCTGGCCTCCAACGCAAAGGCTAATTGAACCCCTACGCGTGGTCAAAACCGCTTCGGCCCTCAAAGTATTGGAGCAAATTAAATCCCGCAAAGTCGCTGTGGCCTTGGTAATTGATGAGCATTCCGGGGTATCTGGTTTGGTTACTGCACACGATTTGCTTGAGGCCATGGTCGGTGAACTAGAGAGTGATAATTCTGAACCGGTTATGAGAAAACGAGAAGATGGCAGTCTGATTGTGGACGCAAGCATAGACGCCAAAGAGATCTTTGAGGAAATAGGCATCGAGATGATGCCATCCCTACGGGATGGACTTTATCACTCCTTGGGTGGCTTTGTATTTTCGCAGCTTGGTAAACTTCCAAACGAAGGTGACTCTTTTACTCACGAGGGCTTCAAATTTGAGGTGATAGATATGGACGGAAGACGAGTGGACAAGGTTCTAATACAAAACCTTGGATAACTGCGTCAGTCGCGGGTTTTGAGTGTCTCGCTTCAATTTTGTACGGATAGGAATTTAGTATGAAGAACACAGCGTTTATTACCGGTGCGTATCGCGGACTTGGATTTGCAACTGCTACAGAGCTCGGGAAGCAAGGCTGGAAGGTATTTATTGGAGTGCGCGATCTAAAGAAGGCGGAGGCTCCATTAGCTGAACTAACGGCAAAAAAAATAGAAGCGCAATTGGTTTTAATCGATCTGTCGAACAAGTCGAGCATTAAATCGGCTGCCGAAGAGTTAAACAAAGCTACTCCCCAGCTTAACCTTTTAATCAACAATGCCGCTATTTATAGTGATGGCAGTTCAGATCTCTTGTCGATCACGGATGAGATCATTGAGAGAACGATCAGCACTAACCTGCTCGGACCTATATATCTCACGCGAGCATTGGTTCCGTTATTAAAGAAAGGAAAGAACGCTCGAGTAATTAATATCTCAAGCGGCTTGGGCGCGCTCAGTGTTGATAACGGAACTACTGCTCCCTCGTATAGTATCTCAAAAACAGGATTAAACGCTGTGACCAAGCAGTTTTCTGCGGCTCTAAGGGCCAGTAACATCGCAGTGAACTCGGTTTGCCCGGGCTGGGTCAGAACCGATATGGGCGGCCCGAACGCTCCTCGG
>CAZJXY010000198.1:0-6792 GCA_964549925.1 uncultured Bdellovibrionales bacterium
TTGAGTTTTTAGCTCCGACACCACCTCAGGCGGCGCATTCTCTACAAAACTCTGATTTGCGAGTCTAGCATCTGCTTCCTTTAGAGACTTATCAAGTTTTGCCACCTTGTTAGAGAGCTTATCGCGCATTTCAGTGATGTCTATGCCGTGTGGAAGTTTCACGTAGCACACACCCGCGTCGAACTTAAACGGAACAAATCCAGCTTTTGCTTTACCATCCAAGTTCTGATCAACTGTGTCAACAAAGCCTAACCTTCTAAATCCGTCCTCATACGCTTTAAATGATGCACGTTCTCTTTCTTCAAAGAACCAAATCTCTACCTGGAGCTGTTCCTTAGGAGCAATGATAAAATGCTGCCTAACATCTCTCACGCCACGTACCAGTGAAATCAATTTATTCATTTGGGATTCGGCATTAGCGTCAGCAGAAAATCCCTCTGACTTTGGCCACATGGCAACTGCAATAGACTCAGCACCTTTGCCGGTCTCAGCTAAAACTCCTCTATCTTTAAATATTTGCCAAAGCTCTTCCGTCACAAATGGAATATACGGGTGAAGCAACTTGTAAATATTTTGAACGACATGTAGAGCCACTGTTAAAACCTCTTGCCGTCCATTACCACCGGCTCTCATTCTCGGCTTTATTAATTCAAGGTACCAGTCGCAATAATCATCCCAAAAAAACTTTGAAAGAACTTCAAATGCATGAGAAAAATCACTGGAGTTTAAGAACTTATCATGAGCCGTTATGGCTTTGCTCAAACGCGATACAATCCAGCGATCTTCAAGCTCAACCAATTTCAAACCGCCAAATTTAAAACCACCTTTTTCCTCGTCGAGTGATGTTAGTAATAGTCGTGTTGCGTTCCAAAGCTTGGTAATTAACCCTCGACCCTCTAAGTAGTTCTTCTCGCCTAAGCGAGTGTCCTGACGACCCATCGGATAGCGCAGGGCGATAGCAGCTCTAACTGCATCAGTTCCATATTGAGCAAATAACTCCAACGGATCCGCAGAATTTCCAAGAGACTTTGAAAGTTTTCTTCCCTTTTCGTCCCGTACTAATCCGTGTAAGGCTAACGCCCTAAACGGCACTTCCCCCATTAACTCGAGACCAGACATCACCATTCTGGCATCCCAGAAAAATAAGATATCTCTTCCGGACATCAACCAGCTATTAGGATACCAGTATTTCAACTCTGGGGTATTTTCCGGCCATCCTAAAGTAGAAAATGGCCAAAGCTGCGAGGAGAACCAGGTATCTAAAACATCCTCATCTTGCTTAATTCCGGCATCTCCGCAATGAGAGCAAGCCTTTGGTATCTCAATACTGGCGGTAATACCCGAACATTTTTCACAATAAAAAATCGGGATGCGGTGCCCCCACCATAACTGCCTTGATATACACCAATCTTGAATTGAATCCATCCAGTGCAAATAGTCATGCTTTTCAGACTCAGGCACGATCGTTATCCGGCCATCCACCACGGCTTGCTTCGCCTTCTCCGCCAGCGGACGCATCTTTACAAACCACTGGTCAGAAACCATCGGTTCTACAACGCTTTGGCAGCGGTAACATCCTCCGACCGCATTCGAGTGCTTCTCGATCTTCTCAACCAGACCTAGAGCATCAAGCGCAGCTACCACCTTCTTTCGCGCATCAAAGCGATCAAGACCAACAAACTCCTTACCGGCAGCCTCGGTCATCTTTCCTTGTAGGCCAATTACTACCTCAAGTGGTAGATTATGCTTTAGTGCGACTTGATAATCGTTTGGATCGTGTGCCGGGGTAACTTTCACCACGCCTGTTCCAAACTCCGGATCAACAAACGAGTCAAATACGATTGGGATCACCCGATTTTGCAGAGGGAGAACTATCGATTTCCCCTTTAGAGCTTTGTAGCGCGCATCATCTGGGTGAATAGCAAGCGCCGTATCGCCGAGCATAGTTTCTGGCCTGGTAGTGGCAACAACCACAAACTCTGGAGTCGGCTTCCCAGCACTATCAGCTATCGGATACCTAAAATGCCAAAGACTGCCGCTTTTATTCTCGTGCTCTACCTCATCGTTAGCTAAAGCTGTCTCGCAAATGGTACACCAATTTATTATCCGCTTTCCTTTATAAATTAGGCCGCGTTCATACAGATGAATGAAGGCTTTTAACACCGCTCGGCTTAACCCATCATCCATGGTAAAGCGCTCACGACTCCAATCGCAGGAACACCCCAAGCGCTTTAGTTGGCTAATAATGATGCTTCCGTGTTTCTCTTTCCAAGTCCAAACTCGTTTTAAAAACTCCTCCCGACCTAAATCCTTATGGTTAATCCCACCCTTCGCCAGTTCACGCTTAACTACGTTCTGGGTTGCAATCCCGGCGTGATCTGTTCCTGGAATCCATAGAGCAGAAAAGCCGCGCATCCTATGCCAGCGCGTCATTACATCCTGAGGTATATTGTCAAGGACATGCCCCATGTGAAGAATTCCGGTTACATTCGGAGGTGGAATCACCACACAGAATGGGGGCTTTTCAGGGTCTACCTTGGCGCTAAACACTCCAAGTTTTTCCCAAAGCGCGTAAATTCTAGGTTCGGCTGAGCTATAATCAAACTGAGTTGGAATCTCGGCGGACACGGTTTCCTCAAAGACTTAAGAATTACCCCATCTTTGCGAATACCCGGATAAAAATCAAACACTTCCCCTATAGCCCACAAAAACCGCAAAAAAAAACTGGGGTCGGTGGTTAACCGACCCCAGGTACACCACTATTCGCGGTGTAAAGCACAAGTTATGGGTATGATTTAGAACTGATTTACCGCACCCCAATGTCCTGGGACACGTTTACTGAGTTCAAACGGCGCACCGTTTACCTCACCACTAATCGAGACCAAGCCTCGACACTTGCCGACACGCGCCGCCTCCGGTAACCGCGACAGATCTACTCTATTAAAAAATTTTACAGCAGCGCGACAATAACGAATCGGTTCCTCCAGCAATCGAGAAGCCAGCAATTGCAGTCTTCCACAACGGACATTCTCGCTTTTGTAAGTCGAGACAGAGGAAATATTCTCCTCTCCCGGGAGACGTCGCTCAAGATCTCGAAGTGCGGCGGAGATTCGATCTTCCGCCAGATTACACTGCAGTTCCTGCGCCGACCCAATACTTAAATTAAACATAACAACTAGCATGGCAATTAACCCAACCCGTTTCATCTTTTTCGCTCCTTAATTTTCATTCTTAACATTTCACTTCTCTTACCCCTAAGAGAAAAGCAGAGCGGCTTCCCCTATTATCCATCAGTTCTTCCGACAGGATCTTGATTACCGGTTCCTGTGTCAGAACCGGAATCAGTATTTCCGCCATCAGTAACCGAGCCGCCCCCGCTTTCTCCGGGACTCGTAGTTCCATCACTCCTGTCGGTACTTGAGTCACCCCTATTGCCTCGTTGATCCGAGACACGATCTTGACCATTGTCACCGCCCCTATCGTCGCGAATCGAATCCTGATTCGCTGATCCGGAATCCCGGTCTCGATCAGTTGAGTTGTCAGAATCATCGCTATTAATCGGATCCTGACTCTCTCTAGATTCACGTCGCGAGATAACTCGAGCTGTGCCCTGCGCGGGGTCGATTTCGACAATCACGCTTACGCTGTTCTCATCGCCCGCGGGAGCCTCAATACTCAATCGAATCGACTGAGCATCGAGAATGAACTCGAACTCTACTGCCTCACCCTTTTCTGCCGCTAGCGAGAGAGCGAAAGCGCCGCTCACGCTAGTAGTAGTCTGGGCAGAGGCTTGGCTCGACCTCGCGGTAACTAGCGCACCACTTAGTGGCGCACCGGTCACCGCGAGTTTCGCGCTTCCCTCAAACGAGGTCACCCCAGTTCCACTCGTTCCACCACCACATCCGACCAGGCACAGTATCAGCAATACTAAGACCGATATGAAAATTCTATTTTTCATTTCGCTTCCATAACACGGCTAAAAGTTCCGACAGCTACTCTAGCGCCACCCTTCTTTTGCGCCTTTGGTGCAAGATCCAAGTCAAATCCTGCAAGGTAGTTTCGCACCTTTGCGTGGAATGCGGAACCTTCCTTGTAGAGCCACTGCTTAATCGTAGGTAGGTCTTCCACAGCCACGTTATCGTATTCGGTCTTAGCGTGGAGATTCGGTGTTTCCACTTCTTCTCCAAAAATATTCTCCTCGACGGCCGTCATCATGTCGTCTGCATCGGAGGCCAAAAGTTTGAAGCCTTCGACCGGGTTATTACGCGGTACGTATGCCCTAGTCTTTAGCTTTACCCCGGACTTTACCCTCTCAACTGCATCGACCCGTTCAAGCTCGAAGAGAACTGTTCCCGGGTTCACATCGCTGGAGATACAGCGGACCAGTTTCCTAAATTCGCTGTCTTCTCCTTCAAGCGAAAGAACTTTGGGGGAGCCAGGCTTGTTACAAAATTTCTTATCTTGTAACCACTGACCAACCACCCTAGTCGTAAAGGCCATCGACTCATCTTTTGTCTTACCTTGTTGAAAGATCCGCATCACATCGCGCCTATGCAGACCAGATAAAACGCTAAGTCGACTGACGTTCACCTTTTCCCGTTTTCGCAGCAGCTCCTCTTCCGCGACGTCCAGGAAAACCACTTTAGCCGATTCAATTAAGTCCTGGATGCTAAGGGTACGGCGGATGCAAAATCGAACCACCGGTCTTAACATCAGACGCAAGCATTGAATCAATGTATTGCCTGGCTGAGCTGTCATCTACAAAAACCAAAAGTGTGTAACTTACACACTCCATATTAGGTTATAATAAGGATCCGGTCAATTGTTTCCTAGATTCTTAATTACCTAATAATTACAATAGCTTACTAACCGCTCTAAGCACTGCTGGCTCGAAAAGAGTAGATAGGATTACGTTCTTTAGAAACTTCGAGTCCGGAAAGCCCTTGTTTGCAAGCTCATGATCGACATCGCTTATTGCCAATTTGGCGATAGAATCGAATTTGGCCTGGTCGGAGATCTCAATAGATTCACCGTTTACAGCGTAAGTCGCATTGAATTGATCGGCGTGCTTCGTTCCGATTCTTTCGATCAGAGCGCCAATAAAATCCCAGTGGGCATATCCTCCGATCGCAAAAAGCTGTCGCTCAAATCGCGGAATGTGCTTATCAAAGAACCGTTTTGTCGCTTCTGAGTTGTCCCTTTCGATTATCTCACGTAGTTCTTTTGCAAACTTTTCAGAGGGGTCCCCAGAACGCACCTCTCGCTTTAAAAAATGCTTCACCGCGGCGTTTAAATTATTCGCCTTTTTTAAGCAATTGACCGCATCAGCGATGGTATAATCCAACATCGAATTTGGCTCCATTCCAAAGAATTCCAATTTGTATCAAGAATAGAATGGCTTTCGCTATAAGGTAAAGCCCTCCGCTATCTGGGCCATTGATATAGAAAGTATAGGCAAAAGAGGCTATATTCGACAGGATGGCAGCGCAACTTGGCTTATTCACCACAAATCGCTCAGATACTCTCCCCGTGCCGGACGGCGCACCCGAAGTTTTGACCTCCGAAGCAGTTTCTTGGAAATCGCTCCTCCAAAGTGAGTTCCAGGCTCAGTACTATCAAGATCTTCGTAATAAAATTAAGACACTTCGCGCCGAAGGGGTGACAATTTATCCTTCTGATCGTGAAGTTTTCTCTGCCTTATCGATGACTCCGTTCACTAATGTGAAGCTTGTAATTCTCGGACAGGATCCATACCATGGGCCAAACCAAGCTCATGGTCTGTGCTTCTCGGTAAAGCCCGGAGTTTCTGCTCCTCCCTCCCTAATCAACATATTTAAAGAGCTTAATTCCGATCTTGGGTTGCCGATGCCAAGGAACGGTTGCTTAAGCAACTGGGCCAGGCAAGGAGTACTTTTGCTCAATGCGGTTCTTACGGTTGAGGCCGGAAAGCCAGGTTCTTTTCAGAATCAGGGTTGGGAAAAATTTACCGATAGGATCGTTGCACTGCTAAACGAGCGGCGATCAAATCTTGTATTTTTGCTTTGGGGCGCTTACGCTCAGCAGAAGGGTGCGATAATTGATCCAAAGAAGCACCTGATTTTAAAGGCCCCACATCCCTCTCCATTTTCAGCCAATCGCGGTTTTTTGGGGTGCCGTCATTTCTCAAAGGCAAACCAATACCTTCGCGACCACGGTATCGACGAGATAGATTGGCGGATTTGATGGAGCCAACCGCCGCCTTAATATTAAAAAAGGATCGAGAGCACTCGATCAATCGGCGTCACCCTTGGATATTCTCAGGCGCAATCCAAAACATTAGGGGTGATCCTAAAGAGGGGGATCTTGTAGCAGTTTTCTCTTCATCCGAAGAGTTTCTTTGTATCGGCCACTTTGGCCCTGGGTCTCTGGCTGTAAAAGTTTTAACGTACGAAAACGGTCCGATCGAATCGGACTTCTGGGAGGATCGACTGGCTAATGCATTACATCTGCGCCGGTCTTTTGGACTGTCCGATGCGGAGGATACAAACGCGTTTCGGTTAGTTAATGGCGAGGGCGACTTTCTGCCTGGATTAATAATTGATCTATATGACGATATCGCGGTCGTTCAACATCATTCATTAGGAATGAAGCGCGCCGAAGCTGAGATTGTTTCCGCTCTGAAGAAAGTACTTGGGGATAGAGTCTCAACCATAGTACGGAACACTACTCGTGATGATCACTCACCTGAAAGCTCTAAGATCGAAGTGCTCTTGGGTGATCAACCAAGTCCTAACCTCTCGCCTCAAATCATTG
>CAZJXY010000199.1:0-6738 GCA_964549925.1 uncultured Bdellovibrionales bacterium
TTAATCAATATATATTGATATATTGATTAAGATCGCCGATAATACTCTAATGCAGCTAGTTGATGTCTACAAAGCCATGGCCGATGAAAATCGACTGCGCCTTCTGTCAATTCTCTCAGAAGGGGCTTTTAACGTGCGAGAGCTTACTGCAATCATTGAGGCCACCCAATCAAACGTGAGCCACCACTTAAAGACTTTGCAAAGTGCCGGCCTTGTCGGCTGCAGACGTGAAGGCACATGGGGATATTATTACATAGAGCCACACGAACTCGATTCTCCTGTTTCCTCCGTAATACGAAGTTTTCTTGAAGCAGCACCGCAAGCATCAATTTCGGAGTTTCTCCTAGACGATAAAGCCAAAGCCAAAGAGATTTTAGAAAAGCGGCGCGATGAAGCTAAGGAGTTTTTTGATTCAGTTGCGCCACGCTGGAGTGAACTTAGCAAGGAAACTATAAATAGCGAGGAGTACTTAAATCAGCTGCGCGACTTTATTCCAGACACAGGCACACTTCTTGAGCTTGGAATAGGATCGGGAGCGCTGCTCTCAAAGATTCTCCCCAGAAGTGGCTCCACTATCGGAGTCGATTATTCCCCAGCTATGTTGGAGGAGGCAAAAAAGACCTTAGCGCCTTTCGATGTCGATCTTCGACTTGGCTACTTGGAGCGTCTTCCCCTTACCGACAATTCCGTTGACTGTGCACTCTCTCATATGGTGCTGCATCACATCGCAAAGCCGGTCGATGCGATTAAAGACGCGGCCCGGGTAATTAGGCCAGGGGGCAAGCTTTTGGTAGTTGACTTATCAGCGCACAACCGCGAATACATGCGCGAACGGTATGCTGATCTTTGGCTTGGATTTGAACAGAAAGAATTTCAAAGCTGGATTAAGGCCGCAGGGCTTAAGACCGAGAGTGTAAAAACTCTCGGTACCGGCGGAGAAGTATTCATTTTAGTAGCAGTTAAACGTTAAACCTATAAAGGATAGCCAGATGAAAACAGACAATAAAGATTTCAAGGTGAAAGATCTCGCCTTGGCTGAGTGGGGAAGAAAAGAGGTCTCGATTGCCGAGAAGGAGATGCCTGGATTGATGGCCCTAAGAAAGCAGTACAGCAAGGAAAAGCCATTAAAGGGTGCCCGCATCGCTGGATGTCTGCATATGACTGTACAGACCGCGGTGCTAATTGAAACCTTACTGGAACTTGGCGCACAAGTTCGTTGGTCAAGCTGCAATATCTTTTCAACTCAAGATCAGGCCGCCGCTGCAATTGCTGCTGCCGGCATCCCGGTGTTTGCCTGGAAAGGCGAGACTCTTGAAGAGTACGATTGGTGCATCGATCAAACAATCATGTTCGGCGATAAAGGTCCAAACTTGTTGTTAGATGACGGCGGCGACCTTACTCTACTGGTTCATCAAAAACACAAGAACCTAATCAAAGATATACGCGGTGTTTCTGAGGAAACAACCACCGGAGTACATAGGCTCTACCAGATGGCCGAAAAAGGTGAGCTGCTCATGCCAGCATTTAACGTAAACGACTCCGTAACTAAGTCAAAGTTCGACAATCTGTACGGATGCCGTGAGTCGTTGGCTGATGGTATTAAACGTGCGCTAAATACTATGAT
Source organism: uncultured Bdellovibrionales bacterium (assembly GCA_964549925.1). Lineage (GTDB taxonomy): Bacteria > Bdellovibrionota_C > UBA2361 > UBA2361 > J135 > CAZJXY01. The sequence goes on from CAZJXY010000199.1 coordinate 1,625, forward strand.
CGCGGGAAAGACCGTGGTCGTGGCTGGCTACGGCGACGTAGGTAAAGGCTGCGCTCAGTCAATGCGCGGGTTTGGCGCTCGGGTATTGATCACTGAAATCGATCCTATAAATGCGCTGCAAGCTTCAATGGAAGGATTTGATGTTGTTACCATGGAGCAGGCTGCACCAATCGCAGACATTTTTGTGACTGCAACTGGCAATATTGACATCATCACAGAGAAACACTTTGTGGTTATGAAAGATCACGCCATTCTCTGTAACATCGGTCACTTTGACAGTGAGATCAAAGTTCGCTGGTTAGAGGAGAATCCAGAGGTAAAGGAAGAAAATATCAAGCCACAAGTTGATAAGTTCATCCTCCCAAACGGGAAGGCGATCATTCTTCTTGCAAGGGGACGCTTAGTGAACCTTGGCTGCGGAAATGGACACCCAAGTTTTGTAATGTCCACTTCATTCACTAACCAAGTTCTCGCTCAAATCGATCTCTTTACTAATCATGGTAAGTATCAAAACAAGGTCTATACCTTACCGAAAAAGCTAGATGAGATGGTGGCGCGCTTACATATTGACCACCTCGGTGTAAATCTTACAAAACTTACCCCGGATCAGGCCAAATATATCGGAGTCCCAGTCGAGGGTCCGTTTAAGCCTGAGCACTATCGATACTAGACTGAAACGGCGCGGCTGGGATCCTAGCCGCGCTTTTCTCTATTTTGCTATTTAGTATCCTACTCCGAATACGACAGATAGATTCCATCAAGAGCCGGGAGCCCCAACTCCCTTCTTCCCACATTTAGCATTTTAGTTCTCAATCTTGAGGGGAACTCCGTTTGGATCAAAAGGCAATTGGGATACCTCTCTGCTATAAAAACCCCTTGCGCCGCGTAAGCCGCAAATTTAAGAGCAACTATCTTATCAAGCTCACCGTTGATTGGGCAGGGGATGCCATCGTAATAGCTTCCCGGTCTCCAAAGTTCCAGCATGCGGCTTTTTTCCTGATCAATCTCAATATCGAGATAGTAGCCTTTAAATTTCTCACTTACACTTTCACGCATATACTCTGCTCGCGGAGTAAATCCGGCCTGAGAGAGCGATACCACCTCCACCTTGGGGAGATTGGCGCCGCCTAACCTATCAAGTAAATAGCTCTCAACTGACTGCTTTAGTTTGGATTTTCTAAAGGTCAATTGATCTTCGGAAAGTTTTGTCTGGCAATCTAATACGGGGAAAATATACTCCCTTTCGTCATTATCTCCGATCAAAGCCTTTAAGCTCCATTCCACTCCGACCTTGTCAAGACTTTGGTTCAATCTAATGAGCTCCTTCATCTGCCGAGCCAAGAGACTCTGCTCCATTGAAGTGCGGATATAAAGTTCCGGTTGGTCGCTCTTTAGATACTCAAACTCAACCGGTGGACAGACAAACAGCAATAATTCAATCCGTCCGCTTTCTCGAAGAGCTTCAAGCAATGGGAGCCCGATTGCTCCCGCTCGCTCTCTGGCACTCCCCTTCGCTGGATTACTATCTCGATCAACCAAGACAAAGAGTGCCAGGGCCGCTTTCTTATACTCCGTAGGCTTGAATCCGGGGAATTCTTCAGCCAACACAGAGGACACTGATTCAACCGCCCGCTCCAACTCGAAAAAACTCTCTAACGCATTTGTAAGTTTCTTCGAGGTGCGATTCAGTTTTCCAGATGAAATTCCAACGTCACACCCCTCTCCAAATGCCAAATCCTGGGTGCGTTTAAGGGCCTGCCTGAGTACGCGAGCCTCTTCGATCGAAGATAGTTCACTCTGGGATAGAAGCTGACTTAGTTCAGCGTCAGAGAGGTTGGCCTGTACGGTAGTGACCACGGTCTTAGCATCAAAGAGTGCTCTATTTAGCAGCTCGACATTCTCGGCGTACTGCGTGGCGAATAGATCTGTATTGATAGACATAAAAATCCTAAAATGACGCTGAAAAATTCTTAAAAAGATGAAAAAGGTAGATTAAATTTTTAGATTACGGGTTATTGTGGCGCTAGGCGCCATGCGGGAAAGACGGATGCGGCAGAAGAGCTGTAAATCGCATGGTTTTTATATATAATAAAAGCCCTTACTTTAGTCAAGTAAAGTATTTAATTATGCAAAAAAATTTGGAGCCTAAGATTTATGAACTTTCCGGCGGCGGAGAGGTCTCTGTGTATAAGCCTTTTGGCCAAAATCTCTATTTCGCTCTTGTCACCCAACATGGACGGTATCCAGAATCCGGTAAGATTGGGAAAAATGTGGGGCGTTCTGAATTCTCAATCGTACTCGAAGGCAAGTTCAAATATTGCATCAACGGCGAGTCTACAAACCTCGAAAAGGATCAATCTGTAATGGTTCCCGATGGAGCAGCCTACTGGATTGAGGGAAGCGGCAGAATTTTGGTTATGATAGATGACAAAGCTAACGGGCAAACCTTAATTGAAGATATCGGGAAGCAGCATGCGATCTAGCAACCATGTGCGCAACACCTTCCAGGAGCTAGTTAACTCGACTTTCTCATCCGCCAAGGATCTGGAAGCGTGGCTTTACCGCTGGAGTGATTTTGAGTTCGCGCTTGATGATTGGCACACCGAAGTCTATGTAGACTCCTTTCGTGATACCAAAAATCAGGAAAAGGAAGCTGCATATCTTACCTATCTAAAGGAGATTGAGCCGCTCAGAAAGGAATTTAATAGCAAGTTACAAAAATGCTTCTTAAAGTCTCGGTTTAAGGACTCTCTTTCTAAGGAAAGATATGCGGTATTAATAAAAAATTTCGAGGCTCAGCAGAAAATTTATCAGGATATAAATATTCCATTACTGATTTCAGACCAGGAGAGCGCACATCGGTATCAAAAAATTGCAGGGGAGTTAACGGTCTCATTTAACTCAGAAGTGATTCCATTACCTAGAGCTGCTTCACTGCTTTCTTCCGCCAACCGCGAAGCTAGAGAAGAACTCTGGCGAAAAACTTGGGATGCGAGACTCCAAGTCTCAGCTCAAATAGATCAGATCTTTTCTAAGATGGTTGAACTAAGATCAAAGATCGCCTCACAGGCCGGGTGCACTGATTATGTTGAGTATAGCTTCTTGAATCTAAAGCGCTTTGACTACACCCGTGCCGAGTGTCGCAAATTTCACGACTCGATCGAAAAGTACCTTGTTCCAATCGCTAAGCAAATTTATCAAGCACAGAAGGAGTCCTTAAAACTCGCCGATCTTCGACCGTGGGACGTCGGCGCGGGAAGGTTATTCGATATCATGGTTGAACCAGATGCCGGGAAAGCACCTGATTCCACCAAGATTAATCTCGAAGTCGCGGGCCGTGCTTTACTGAATAAAATTTCTCCGGGCTTGGTAACTTTGTATGATCAAATGTTTGAAAACGGCGAGATGGATCTAGATACCCGCTCCGGAAAAGGTCCCGGAGCCTTTTGCCACTTTTATCCGAAGAAGAAGCGTCCGGTAATCGTGATGAACGCAGCGGACACCGGTCAGGATCTTTTTGTGCTACTACATGAATTTGGTCACGCCGTTCACTCTATGCAGAGCAAAGATGAACCGATCCATGCCTATCAAAACCCGGGTATGGAGATCGCGGAAGTCGCCTCGATGAGTATGGAGTTATTCGCCTATCCCTACCTGGATCAAATTCTCGGGAAAGCTAAAAGTGCAGAATTACGGCAGAGTAATTTAAAGCGCATAGTATTATTTTTCCCATATCTTGCGCAGATAGATGCCTTTCAGCTCTGGCTCTACGAGAATCCCGCTCATTCGATCACGGATTGTTACGCCAAATGGGTGGAACTGGAGAATCGGTTTGGCGGGCCATTTAATTGGCAGGGGTTAGAAAAGTATCGTGAGATTTTTTGGCAGCAACAGCACCATCTATTCTCATATCCGTTCTACTATATTGAGTACGGAATTGCTCAGTTAGGAGCACTACAATTAATGGCCGAGCATGAGCGCAGTGGTGAGAAAGCCGTTCGGCGCTATTTAGAAGGCCTTTCACTTGGGGGCTCAAAGCCGCTGCCTGAGTTATATCAAGCGGTCGGAGCAAAGTTTGATTTTTCAGAAAAGACCGTACAGCCGATGAGTGAGGTTTTAGCCAAGATGCTTGAGTTGGCTTAGGGCAAACTATATGATCGTGGTCTCAATTTTTTGATCGGTCGAATATGAAGCTGGTGTACTATCTCTGCGTAATTTCACTCCTCTCTTTAAGCGCCTGTGCTTCACACTCAAAATTTTCTCCACAGTCAAATGGCTCTTGTGCCCCCAAAATCCTAGAGCGCATCTATTTTGGCGCGGACTCACCAGACGGCCCAGTATCAGATCAAGCTTGGAATGAGTTTTTAAACACCACCATTACGCCAAGATTCCCCGAGGGTTTGACCGTATTTGAGGCAAACGGCCAGTGGTTTGGCCTTAACAATCAAATAGTTAAAGAAAAGTCCCGAATTGTTGAGATCGTACACCCTGATAAGTTAGGATTGAAAGATGCGGTTGCAGAGATCGCAACAGCATATAAAAAGCTTTTCCAACAGGAAGCAGTTTTAGTGTTGCGAGAGCCGATTGAGGCATGCCTCTAACTGAATCAAATTCATCACCCCAAGATTACCGCGTAGTAAACTCCCTAATCCGTGCCGTAGAGATGGAGCTCTCCAACGAGGGCTTCCCGTCTGAGTTCAGGGCCTGCATAGCTTTCCATCGTGATAGAATAAGCAGAAGCGGAGCCACTGTATTTAAGGCTTTCGAACAAGAGATTTTTCAGACGGCCGAAGAGCTGCTTACGACCAAGAGTAAGAGACTAATCTCAAGGTTTTTTACCGACAAGTTACTCCGCCATGTCGCGCCTGACCACACATTTGTGAACGCGGCTGAGCTCGAACATCGAAAGGAAAGGCTAATGCCCCGAACGCTCTTGGCTTTGGCATCAACCTTTACCCCCGAGATGCCACGATCAGTCGGAGCGTTGACGATCGGGAGGGCACTGGTGCTCGCAACGGAACGTAAATTAATTCCCGCAAGTGAACTTGATCTTGAGATTGCCTTTAGGCGTTACCTAAGTCGGAAGCTTGAATACGGTCTTAGTACGGGAGAGC